>JBJONS010000367.1:0-17983 GCA_046051725.1 Pseudomonadota bacterium
GAGCTGCGCTGCCAAGATCTTGTTGTGGCAGAGCAGCAGGGTCGGGCGGTCGACCGCCGCGACCACGTTGGCGATGGTGAAGGTCTTGCCCGTGCCGGTCGCCCCCAGCAGCACCTGGTGCGGATCACCGCGCTGCAGGCCCTCGACGAGCTGGCGGATGGCCTCGGGCTGGTCACCCGCGGGCTGGTAGGGCTGGTGGAGTTGGAATCCGCTCATGCTTGCAGTCTATCCGCCGGCGCGGCCCGCGGGAGGTCATCCCGTGGGTATTTTTCGCGTCGAGCCAGCGGACTTGTTCAGTGCTGGTCCTGTGGGCCGAGGGCGGCGAAGCCCGCCGTGATCGGTCCCAGATCGAGCTGGTGGCCGATCAGCACGAGCAGGCTCGACGGCGGCGCGTCGCCCCAGGGGCGGCCGGCGGTCGCCTCGACCTGGCGGTGCACGCCCTGGATCACCAGGCGCCGGCCCTCTCCGCGCACGGCGATGACGCCCTTGAGGCGGTAGAGCTGGTCGCCGTGCTCGGCGAGCAAGCGCTCGAGCCACAGCTCGAAGAGCAGGGGGTCGACGGCGCCCTCGATCCGCAGGCTGGCGCTGACCACCCCCGCCTCGTGGACCGCCTGGACCCAGGCCTCTCCGTGGTCGTGGTCGTGGTCGTGGTCGTGGTCGTGGTCGTGGTCGTGGTCGTGCGGGGCGGCGCAGCCCGGGTCCGCCGACAGCGCGGCCTCGACCTGGTGCAGCTCCCAGCCGCCGCCGCCGAGCGCCCAGGCCAACTGCGGCGGGCCGTCGGCGGTCGACCACACCGGGGCGTCCGGCCGGACCGCGCGCAGCAGGGCCAGGGCCTGGCCGGCGCGCGCCTCGCCAGCGGCGGCGGCCTTGGTCAGCACGAGGCGGTCGGCCAGCAGCACCTGGCGCGCCCACTCGGGCGCCCGTGGCGCCTGAACATCGGCGAACATGGCGTCTACCACAGTGATCACGCCGTCGAGGCGGACGCGGCCGCGCAGCGAGGGCGCGTGGCGCACGGTCCAGATGACTGGGCCGGGGTCGGCCACGCCGCTGGTCTCGAGCAGCAGGCGCGCGAAAGGCGGGTCGCGCTGCAGCAGGCCTTCGAGCAGCCCCACCAGATCATCGACCAGCGCGCAGCAGACGCAGCCGTCGCTGGCCTCGAGCACCGCGCCGGGCTCGGCCTCGATGAGGGCGCCGTCGACGCCGACCGCCCCGAGCTCGTTGACGATGACGGCGATCGGCGCGGGGCGCAGGGCGGCGAGCAGCTGGTTGAGGAGGGTCGTCTTGCCGGCGCCGAGGTAGCCGGTCACGAGCGTCAGGGGCAGCGGTTCCAGGGGCGCTCCGGGCCGGGCGCCGCGGGAGCGCACCAGCGGGGCCAGGATGCCGCAGGCGGAGCGGAGGTCACGCGCAGCCCGCGCCTGCCGGTGATACAAGCGGAGCGCCGGCGGAGGCGCAGGCGCAGCGCGTCGCCCCCAGCGGCGACCGCGCGATGCCCCTCCGCGGACCGGCGCCCCGGAGGGTCCCCATGCAGCGACGCATCTTCGAGCTGCACGCCTGCGTGGGGCGCGGGGGCTTCGGCGAGGTCTACCGGGCGACCATGCGCAGCCCGGGCGGGCTCGTGCGCGAGGTCGCGGTCAAGATGCTCAAGCGCGACGTGGCGCCCGACGAGGACGCCGTCCAGCGCCTGCGCTACGAGGCGAACCTGCTCGCCCGGCTCGACCACCGCGCCATCCTCAACGTGGTCGACATGGTCAACCTCGCCGGCCGGGTCTGCATGGTCACGCAGTACCTCGACGGCGACGATCTGCTCCGCTGCGTGCAGGGCGCCGAGCCGATCACCGAGCGCGGCCTGGTCGAGCTCTGCGGCGAGGTGGCCGGCGCGCTGCACGCCACCGCCACCAACCTCGAGCTGGTGCACCGCGACATCAAGCCGAGCAACATCCGGGTCACGCTCGACGGCACGGTCAAGCTGCTCGACTTCGGCATCGCCCGCTCGCCCCAGGTCGAGCGCGACGGCCATACCCACACCGGGATGGTGGTCGGGACCCCCGGCTACATCGCGCCAGAGCGCTTCCTCGACGACGCCGTGACCCCGGCCTGCGACATCTACGCGCTGGGCTGCGTGGTCTACGCCGGGCTGACCCAGCAGCGCCTCCACCAAGACCTGAGCCGCAAGCGCCTGCTGCAGCTCGCGCTCGACCCGGCCGAGCACCAGCTCCTCATCGAGCAGCGCCTGCGCGAGGTCCGCAACGACGGCTTGCGGCACCTGCTCGCGGCGATGCTCCAGCATGAGCCCGAGGCCCGGCCCAAGGCCCGGCGCGTCGAGGAGCTCTGCGAGGACCTCGCGCCCCGCACCACCGGCAAGCCTCTGCGGCGCTGGGCCCGCGAGCGCGCCTGGCCCGCTCCGCCGAGCGAGCACGGCGAGATGGTCGGCCAGGTCATCGAAGAAGAGCCGCTGGTCGCGGATGAGGGCCCGAACAGCCGGGTCGCCGCCGCGGCGCTCAGCCTGCCGACCGGGCTGGGCGGCGTGTCGACGCGCATGGAGCGGCTGACCCACGCCGACACCCTCGCGCCCATCCCCGCCCCGCAGCTCGCCCCGGCCCGCGGCGTGAGCGCGCCCACCCCGCCGCCCTTCCAGGCGCCCTCGGGCGGCCAGACGGTGAGCCCGACCACCGGCCCGGCCCGCGGCGGCGCGCCGGTGGCCCAGCCGCCGCGGCTCGCGCCCCCCACGCCTCCGCCGCCGCTGCGCGCCCCCGCGGCCAACCCGGGGCCGGCGTCCTCTCCCGGAATGGTGCAGCAGACGGCGTCCCTCAGCGGTCCGCCGACGGCTCCCCCGGCCCCGCCCCGCGCGCCGGCCCCCGCGCCGCAGGCCCTGCCGACCCAGGCCTTCGCCGCGGGCCCGCCCGCCTCCGCCGGGCAGACCAGCGCCGGCCCGCGGACCGCGAACGTCCCGCGGCCCCCGCCACCCCAGAGCGGCGGCGGCGCCGGTCGCTTCTTCGCCCCGGTCATCGTGCTCGGGCTCGGCGCGCTGATGTACGGCTTCTTGGCGATGGAGGGCCACGTCCCCCCGCCCAAAGACCTGCTGCTGCTCGCCCAGGCGGCGGTCAACGACGCCCGGGTGGCCTGGAAGCACCGCGACGAGCACTGAGCAGGCCCTGTGGGGCGCCGTTCTTCGCGCTCAGCGCGCCCGCAGCAGGGCCGGCAGGCGGCGCAGGGCGGCGGCGGCCTCGAGCGC
Source organism: Pseudomonadota bacterium (assembly GCA_046051725.1). Classification (GTDB taxonomy): domain Bacteria; phylum Myxococcota_A; class UBA796; order UBA796; family UBA2385; genus JAEUKK01. The sequence goes on from JBJONS010000367.1 coordinate 3,233, forward strand.
GAGGCGGCGGGGGATCGCCGGCGTGCCCCAGACGGTGGCCCCGGGCGGCACCGCGCGCAGCACCCCGGCCTGGGCGCCCACCCGCGCGCCGGCGCCGATCTGCGCGTGATCGGCCACGCCGACCTGGCCGGCGAGCACGGCCCCGGCGCCGATCTGGGCCGAGCCCGCCACCCCGACCTGGCCGGCGAGGATAGCCCCGCGTCCCAGGCGCACATTGTGGGCGATCTGGACGAGGTTGTCGATCTTGACGTCATCCTCGATGATGGTGTCGCCGAGGCTGCCGCGGTCGACGCAGCTGTGGGCGCCCACCTCGACCCGGTCGCCGACCCACAGGCCGCCGAGCTGGGGCAGGCGCCGGGGCCGGCCCCCATCGGCGGCGAAGCCGAAGCCCGGCCCGCCGAGAACGGCGTGGGCGCCGATCACGCAGCCGGCGCCGAGGCGCACGCCGGGGTGCAGCACCGCCCCGGGCCCGATCTGGCAGCCGTCGCCGATCCGGCAGCCGGCGCCGATCACCGCGAGGGGGCCGACCTCGACGCCGGCCCCGAGCTGGGCGCTCGGGTCGACCACCGCCGTCGCGTGCACGCCGGCGAGGGGCGCAGGGGGAAACATCGCCCAGAGCAGCGTGGTGAAGGCCTCTCTCGGGGCGGGGTGCACCAAGGTCGGGCCAGGGTCGGGCCGCGGTCCGGCGCTGAGGAGGGCCCGGGGCCCGGCGGCCTGGGGGCGGGCCGCCCAGCACAGCGCCCGGGGGACCAGGGCGCCATCCAGCGCGATCAGGCCGTCCACCTCGTCATCTTCGCCGAGGAGCTGGGCCCCGCAGCGCGCAGCGAGGGCCGAGAGCCGCGCCGGGCCGCCGGGGAAGGTCCGCAGCCCGGCCAGCGGCGGGCTCACGGCCGCAGGTTCCGGGCGGCGAGGTCGGCCGAGAGCACGAGGCGGTGCAGCTCGTCGGCGCGGGTGTGGACCGCGGGCAGCCGCTGGACCCGGCCGCCCTCTCCGGCGGCGCGCAGGGCCGCGGCGAGGCCGCCGGCGGCCGCTTCCACGTCGGCAGAGGCGCCCTCCATCCGGGCGATCCCGACCATCCAGGCCTTGCGGGCCGCGGCGGGGTCGGGCGCGCCCGGAGCGCCCGGCGCCTGGGCGAGCGCGCCGAGCACCAGCAGCAGACCGAGCACCGGCTAGACCGGGGCCGTGCGGCTGCTGGCCTTGAGCAGCTCGAGCTTGACCAGCGAGAGCGCGCCTTGGGCGAGGCGCTTGAGCTCAGCGCCGGTCTCGAGGCCGAGCACCTGCCGCGCGACGAACTTGGGCCGCATGTAGAACTTGCGGTGGGCGATCTTGAGCAGCTCCAAGATCTCGGCGCGGCTCAGGTGCTCTTCCCAACACACCGGCACTTCGACCCCACACAAGGGATCCTTCATCAGGCGGTCCCAGCAGTCGGCTTCGTAGAGGCCCTTCTTGGCGCCCTCGGCGAAGGACTCGGTGCCCGGGTAGGGCGAGAAGACGGCGAACACCGCGAAGTCGGCGTCGAGCTTGATCATCTCGTCGATGTTGGCCACGGCGTCGGCGAGCGTGCGCTCATGCGGCCCGGCCAGCATGATGTAGGCGACGCTGCGCACGCCCTCTTCGCGGCACCAGCGGAAGACGCGGTGCACGTCGTCGGTGTCGCAGTGCTTGCCCAGCACGTCGAGGCCCTCGTTGTTGGCGCTCTCGACCCCGAAGTGGATCTTGGTGCAGCCGGTCTCGCCGCAGCGGCGCAGCTGCTCGCGGGTGGTGCCGGCGATCGTCGTCTTGTAGCCCCAGTTGAACTTGAGCTTTCGGCGCTCGATCGCGTCACAGAACTTCAGCACCCACTGTGAGTTGGGCGTGAAGAGGTCGTCGATAAAGTGCACCTCGGTGATGCCCAGCGAGAGGCAGTGCTCCATCTCGTCGAGGATGTCGTCGATCTCGCGCACCCGGTACTGCTTTTTGTAGGTCAGGCAAAACGGGCAGGAGTGCGGGCAGCCGCGGCTGGTGATCGCCGTGGTCACCATCGGCTGCTTGGTGCCGGGCAGGTAGTAGTCGCGGTAGCGGCTGCGGGCGCGGTCGGGCCAGGGGTAGGCGGTCAGGTCCTTGGTGCTGCGCCGCTCGACGTTCTTGATGACGGTGCCGTCGCGGTCGATCCACCACACGCCGGCGATGCCCTCAAAACCGCGGCCCTGGTCGTGGTTGCGGACCATGTCGAGGAAGGCGTCCTCGCCGTCACCGTTGACGATGGCGTCGATGCCCCGCAGCTGGATGGCGTACTCTGGGAACATCGAGCAGTGCGGGCCGCCGAGCACGATCTTCGCGTTCGGGTTGAGCTTGCGCACGAGGTTGATGGTCATCTGCACGTCAGGCAGCGAGTGCGTGAACGTGCTGATCCCCACCAGATCCAGCGGATAGCCCGCCAGCATCTTTTCGAAGTCGGGGTAGTCGAGGTCATCAATGACCGGATCGACGATCTCGGCGCGGTAGTGCGAGCGCTTCTCGACCGCCGCCTGGATGTACATGAGCCCGAGCGGCGGGAAGCAGTAGACGCCGTGGGCGTGCGCCTTGGGGATGCCCGCCCAGACGCGGAGCTTCTCGGGCGGGTTGATCAGCGTGATGTCCATGGGTCCTCCGGGTGGGGGCCAGGGCGGAGCGCAGGCGCGCGCGGGGCGGGGGTGTGGGGGTCGGTCAATCGCGGCTAGCCCAAGGCTTTCGCCCGAGGAAGAGCGTCCAGGGGATGAACAGCGGGACCTCTTGACGGTAGCGCTCGTAGTCTGCCCCGAAGATCTCGACGAGCTGCGGCTCTTGGCGCACAACCTTCTCGATCAGCGAGCCGACCAGCAGCAGCGGCACGAGGATCGCGCAAAAGCTCAACGAGTTGGTCGCGAAGCCGACCGCGAGCACGCCCAGCGTCTTGCCGAACAGGCTCGGGTTGCGGCTGTAGGCGTAGATGCCCCGCACCACGAGCTTCTGGGTGCGCCCGGCGGTGGGGCTCGGGCTGCCCTCGCCCATGCGGGTGAGCTGCTCGTAGGTGACCAGCCAGAGCGCCGCGCCGAGCACGAAGCTGACGGCAGCGACGCCATAGTTGGCGGGGGAGGGCAGAAAACCCGCCCCAAAACCCAGGGCGTCGTCGAGCGCGTCGGCCAGCAGCGCGATGAGGAAGGTCAGCGGGAACAGGACCGGGACATAGACCTTGGTCACCATCCCGAGGATGGCGGGGGAGAAGAAGGCCCGGACGCTGTGGATGACGACCTGCACGGGTTCCTTGGGGCTGGACGTCGGAGGGCTGGACGCCGGAGGGCGCGGCGGCGGGGCGCGGGCGGGTCCGCGCGGCGGCCCCAGTATGGACCAGGGAGGGGCGCGGCGGGGCCCCTCGGCTGATCCTACACAGCGCGGGCCGGCGTGGGCGGCCAGAGCAGCGTGGTAGAACCGGGGCAGCGGTGGTCGGGCGGCGGTGGCGCGGCCCGCGGGAGGCGGGATGCGCGGAAGAGGCGGGTGCTGGCGCTGGTGGGGCGCGCTCGGGCTGGCGGTGGCCTGCGGCGGGCGGGACCCCATCCTCGACCGGGCCGACGAGCTGGCCGGGGTCGACGAGGCCCCCGCGGCCGCGGGCGGCGGGCCGGTCCAGGCGCCCGCGCCTGCGCCGGGCTCACCCGAGGCGCCGCCCGCCGGCGCGGGCGGGGAGCCTGCGCCGGGGGCCGCCGGGGAGCCGACGCCGGTGCAGCCGCCCGAGCCCGCGCCGGGGATCCCCGATCAGGCGCCGCCGGGCGGCCAGGCCTTCGGTGGCGATCTGGGCCCCGCCGTCACCGTGCGCGGCGTGATCCGCATGGAGGGCTGGAGCGGCACGCCCATCCGGATTGACGTGTTTGACGGTGATCAGCTCGCTGCAGCCGGGGGCAAGTCCGCGCCTCCGCGGGTGATCGCGATGCAGCAGCTCAGCCAGCCGGGCCCCTACGAGGTCGCGGTGCCCAGCGGGGTCGGCAAGGTCTGGGTGGGCGCCTACGCCGACGAGAACAGCAACGGGCGGCCTGATCGCGCCGATCCGAGCGCCTGGGCCGAGGCCAACCCTGTCTACGTCGACAAGGACCAGGCGGGCGTCGACGTGGTGCTGGTGCGGGGCGCCGCGCCGCCGCAGCTTGAGTAGCGCCGCGCCGCTGCTGCTCATCCCCACCGCGGGGCGCGGCCCGGTCGAGGCGGCCCTGGCGGCCTGCCCGGGGCTGCCCGCGCTGCTGGTCGACGACAGCCCGGCGGGCCTCGATCCGGCGCGCGCGCCGGGCGTGCCGCGCCTGCGGACCGGCGGCGGGCGGGGCTTCGCGCGCGCCTGCAACGCCGGCCTGCGCTGGGCCGAGGCCCACGGTTTTGCGCGCGTGCTGCTGCTCAACGACGACGCGGCGCCCGAGCCGGGCTGCGTCGAGGCGCTGACCGCCGCCTGGGGGCCGGGCGACGGCGCGCTCGGACCGGTGCTGATCGACGCCGCAGGGCAGATCGAGAGCGCGGGGTTGCGGCTCGGGCGCCTCGGCCGGGTGCGGGCCCTGCGCCGGCCGCCCGCGGGGCCGGCGGCGGTCGACGCGCTGTCCGGCGCCTGCCTGCTGCTGTCGGCCGACGCGCGCTTCGATCCGGGTTTTCGCCACGGTTTTGAGGACCTCGCCCTCTGCCGGGCCCTGTCCGCGGCGGGCCGGGCGGTGCGGCTCATCCCGGCGGCGCGCTGCCGGCACCTCGGCGGGGCGACCCTGCACCGGCGCAGCGAGGATGCCCAGCGGCACGCGGTCTCGGGCCACCTGCGGCTGGTCGGCGGGGGCTGGCGCAGCCCGGTGGTGCTGGGCTTGGCCGCCGCCCAGGTCCTGCGGGAGGGCGGACCGGCCGGGCGGCTGCGCGGGGTCCTCCGCGGGTGGCGGGACTGGCGGGCGGCGCGCCCCTCAGGCGGGGGCGGCTCCGCTGCTCCCCTCGACCGAGATGACGCGCTGGTCACCATCCTCGGGGAGTCCGTAGGCCTCGACCATGCCCTCGATGCCCTTGAGGGCGTGGGCGCCGAGCGGGCGGAGCGGGCGGCCGCAGAGGGCGGCGAACTCTCCGCTGGTGACCAGCGGCTGGTGCAGCTGCGGCGCGAGGCCGTTGAGGCGGGCGGCGAGGTTGACCGCCGCGCCGATCACGGTGAAGTCGAGGCGGGTGGGCGCGCCGATGTTGCCGTAGCTGACCTCGCCGACGTGCACGGCGATCGCCGCGTGCAGCGGGGCTGAGCCCGCCGGCGCGGCGGCGTTGAGCGCGGCGAGGTTGAACAGCGTGCGCTCGGCGGCGGCCAGGGCGCGGCCGCAGACCACGTCGGCGGCGTCGCCCTCGCGCAGCGGGAAGATGGCCAGCGCGGCGTCGCCGATGAACTTCAAGATCTCGCCCTCGAAGTGATCGACGGCCTCGCCGACCGCGCCGAAGAACTGGTTGAGCAGGTCGACGATCGCCTGCGAGCCGTAGCGGATGGTCAGCGGCGTGAAGTTGCGCAGGTCGCAGAACCACACGACCGCGCGCAGGGACTCGACGCTGCCGCGGTGGATGTCGCCGCGCAGCACGCGGGGCCCGGTGTGGTGGCCGATGTAGGTGGCGCAGACGCTGCGGGCGATCGAGCGGTGCACGTAGAGCTCGACCGGCGCGCGCAGGCCGGTGAAGCCGTCCTCGAGCGCGTCGACCTGGGCCTCGGTGAAGCCACCGGGCTGGTCGGTCATCAGGCTGACCGAGATGGGCAGCTCGGCCTCGGAGCTGATCGCCGCGGTGAGGTACTCGGTCATGCCGCTGGCCGCGTACTGGGCGAAGAGCGGGAAGGCGTGGGGGCCCTCGGCGGCGATCAGGTAGCGCAGGCGCCGGGCCTCGCCCTCGAGGATCGGCCGCATCGGGCTGCTGCGGAAGTCGAGGGTCTGCTTCTGCTCGGCGGTGAAGCGGTTGGACTGCAGGCCCGCTTGGTCGTGGCGCCAGATCCAATTCTCGGCGATGAACAGCGGATGGAGCGTGCGGATCGTCAGGTTGAACCTTCGGATCGGGAGGCCGAGGCTGTGGCAGACCTCGACGAAGCCGAGCACGAGGTCCTCCATGCGCCGCAGATCGGCGGCGGCGGTCAGGCTCCAGCGGAGCAGGCGGGCGCCGGCGTCGGGCTGCATGGGGACTCCAAGGGCGGGCGGTGAGGATAGCGCGGCGCAGGGCCAAGCCGGCTGCGGAGAGGCCCGGGGGCCTAGCTGCCCGTCGAGCCGAAGCCCCCGGCGCCACGGGCCGTGTCATCGTCCAGCACGTCAACCTCGACGAGGGCGGCCTGGGCCACCGGGCAGATGACCAGCTGGGCCACCCGCATGCCGCGGGTGATGGTGATGGGCGCGTCGCCGAGGTTGATGAGCAGCACCTGCAATTCGCCGCGGTAGTCGCTGTCGATGGTGCCCGGCGCGTTGGGCATCGACAGGCCGAGGCGCAGGGCGAGGCCCGAGCGGGGGCGCACTTGGCCCTCAAAACCGGCGGGGATCTTGAGCTTGAGCCCGGTCGGCACCGCGGTCCGGCCCATCGGCGGCAGGACCAGGGGGAGCGCGACCGCGGCGTGCAGGTCGAGGCCGGCGGCGCCCGCGGTGGCGTAGGCGGGCAGGGGCAGGTCGGCGGCGGAGGGCAGGCGCTGCACCTCGACGCGCAGGGGGCTGGACATGGGCGGCACCTCGGGCGGGGCCGCGGAGCGCGGCCGGCGGACGACGCAAAACGGCGGCGGGCGGGGCAGCCGAGACCGCCCCGCCCGCGCTGACCCGCGGATCAGATCTCGCTGGTCAGGGCCTCTTTGCGGGAGAGGCGGATCTTGCCGGCGCGGTCGATGTCGATCACGCGCACCAGCACCTCGTCGCCCTCGCGGACGATGTCGGTGGTGCGCTCGACGCGCACGTCGGCGAGGTGGCTGATGTGGACCAGGCCCTCGGTGCCGGGGAAGATCTCGACGAAGGCGCCGAAGTCGACCGTGCGCTTGACCACGCCCAGGTAGAGCTTGCCGATCTCGGCCTCTTGGGTGAGCTCGCGGATGAGGTCCATGGCCTGCTTGGCCTTGGACTGGTCGGTGCTCGCGATCTCGACCCGGCCGCTGTCGTCGACCTTGAGGCGGGTCTCGGTGCGGTCCTGGATGCTGCGGATGGTCTTGCCCCCGGGCCCGATGATGTCGCGGATCTTGTCGGGGTTGATCTGCACCACGGTGATCCGGGGCGCCCAGGCGCTCAGCTCGGCGCGGGCCTTCGGCAGGGCCTTGCCCATCTCGTCGAGGATGTGCAGGCGGCCCTCTTTGGCCTGGTTGAGCGCGCGGAGCATGACCGCGCGGGGCACGCCGCCGATCTTGGTGTCCATCTGGAAGGCGGTGATGCCCTTCTCGGTGCCGGTCACCTTGAAGTCCATGTCGCCGAGGTGGTCCTCGTCGCCGAGGATGTCGGACAGCACGGCGTACTGCTCGCCCTCACGGATGAGGCCCATCGCGATGCCCGCGACCGGCCGCTTGAGCGGCACGCCGGCGTCCATCAGCGAGAGGCTGGCGCCGCAGACGGTCGCCATCGAGCTGCTGCCGTTGGACTCGAGCACGTCGCTGACGACGCGGAGCACGTAGGGGAACTCGGCCTGGCTCGGCAGGACGGCCTCGAGCGCGCGGTGGGCCAGCGCGCCGTGACCGACCTCGCGGCGCTTCGGGCCGCCGAGGCGGCGGGCCTCGCCGGTGCAGAAGGGCGGGAAGTTGTACTGCAGCATCCAGCGGCGGAACTGCTCGGTCGAGCCGGCGAAGTCGATGCGCTGGGCGTCTTCTTCGATGCCGATGGTGGCCGAGCAGAAGGCCTGGGTCTCGCCGCGGGTGAAGACCGCGGAGCCGTGGGTGCGGGCGGCGACGCCGACCTGGGCGAGGATGAAGCGCACCTCGTCGGTGGCGCGGCCGTCGAGGCGCACGCCCTCGTTGACCACGCGCTGGCGCATGGCGGTGCGGCCCATCTTCTCCCACACGGCCTTGGCGGCGGTGGTGAGGCGGGCGATCTCGGCCTCGTCGCTCAGACCGTCGACCAGCGCGGCGATCGCGGCGTCACGGGCGGCCTTGATGGCGTCGCGGCGCTCGTGCTTGCCGGGGATGGCCATGGCGGCCTTGAGGCTGTCGCCACCGAGGGCGGCGAGCTTGGCGACCACGTCGGCGTCGGGCTTGGGCGCGGGGGCCAGGGCGCGCTTCTCGGCGCCGCACAGGCCGCGCAGCTCTTCGATGGCGGCGCAGATCTTCTTGATCTCGGCGTGGGCGAGGTCCATCGCGTCGATCATGCTGGCCTCGTCGGCCTCTTTGGCGCCGCCCTCGACCATGCAGATCGCGTCGGCGGTGCCGGCGACGATGAGCGTGATGTCGGCCTGGTCCATCTGGGCGCGCGAGGGGTTCACCACGAAGGCGCCCTCGACCCGGACGATGCGCACGCCGGCCACGGGGGCCTCGAGCGGCAGGTCAGAGATGTGGCAGGCCGCCGCGGCGCCCGCGATGCTCAGCACGTCGGTGTCGCTGCGCGGGTCGAAGGAGAGCACGGTCGCGATGACCTGCGTCTCTTGGCGGAAGTGCTTGGGGAACTGCGGGCGCAGCGGCCGGTCGATCAGGCGGCTGACCAGGGTCTCGCGCTCGTTGCCCCGGCCCTCACGCTTGAGGAAGCCGCCGGGGATCTTGCCCGAGGCCGCCGTGCGATCCATGTAGTCGACGGTGAGGGGGAGGAAGTCGAAGTCGCGCTGCTCGGTGCTGCCGACGGCGGTCACGAGGACGGCGCTCTCGTCTTGCTTGACGGTGACGGCGCCGCCGGCCTGCTTGGCCAGCCAGCCGGTCTCGAGGATGAGGGGGCGGCCGCCGATCTCGACAGTGACAGAATGAACCTTGGGGATCACGAAAACTCCAGGGTGGAGGGCGGACGGCGGCCCCGCGGACCATCACCGCGGGTCGGCCGTCGAGAGGAGGCCCACCACCGGAACACGCCCAGCCAGGTCGTTCTGGAGGACGCCGCAAGGATGGAGCGGCGGAGACGGCGCGCGCCCGAGGTCCCGTAGACCTGCGGAGGGGGAGCAGGGCGGCGGCTGCTCCCCCCGCGTAGACCTGCGAGACTCGCGCGCGCGACGGCGACGTCGGCTTGCGGAGGGTGTTGGGCGGGTGCTGAAAAAGAGGGGCCCGAGGGCCTGGGGCCGGCGCGCCGCGCCGGTCCCCGCGGGGGTGGTCGCCGTGGCGACCACCCCAAGCAAAAGGGCGGCGTTTGACCGCCGCCCCCCCTGCTACCGACGCAGGCCCAGCCGCTCGATCAGGCTCTTGTACCGGTCGGGGTGGTTGACCCGCAGGTACTTGAGGAGCCGGCGCCGCTGGCCGACCAGCATGAGCAGGCCGCGGCGGGAGTGGTGGTCCTTCTTGTGGGACTGGAAGTGCGGGGTCAGGTTGGCGATGCGCAGGGTCAGCAGGGCGACCTGGACCTCAGGCGAGCCGGTGTCACCCTCGAAGGTGGCGTAGCTCGTGATGGTCTCGGCGCGCTGCTCGGCGGAGATGGACATGGGCTTCCTCAGGCGACACGAACCCTGCAGACCGCGCCCTGCGCGCCGCCGGGACATCCGGGGCGCTCGGGCGGGGTGACCGCGACACACCGCCGCGCGCGAGGGCGCGGGGTCCGGCCCGGCTTGCACCTGGATGCAACCGGGGCGGGCCTCGCCTGACCTGGGGCCCTTGGTGCGCGCGCGGCGCGGCAGCCGGGGGAGAGGTCGGGGAGGGCGCGGGAGACCGCATGGGCCGTTGTGGCGCGGCCTTCTGACCGGTTGGGCCGTCACTGTCAAGGGCGGCGGCCGGCGCGGGGGCCGCGCTCAACCCTGGGCGCCGACCGTCCGAAGAGGACAGGTGGGGCCCCGCGCGAGCCGGGCCCCCGCGTCCGCTCACCCCCCTTGTGGGGGCTGACTCTCCCCTCAGACAACGATCTGGTCGATGTTCTCGGTGCGATCCCCCACCTCGGCCCGCCTGGGCGCCGCGCTGTCGGCGGCCCCGCGCGCGCCTGCGGTCGAGCGGATCGCCACCGGCGCGCGGATCAACCGGGCCGCCGACGACGCGGCCAACCTCGGGGTGGGCACCAAGCTGCGGACCCACGCGCGCTCGATGGCGATGGCCCGGCGCAACGTGAACGACGCGCTGCGGGCCTCTGAGGTGGCGAGCGGCGGGCTTGGCGAGATCACCGACCGCCTGCAGCGCATGCGCGAGCTCGCGGTGGCGGCGGCCAGCGAGACCCTCACCGACACCGAGCGCCAGTACCTGCAGGCCGAGTACGGCGAGCTGGTCAGCGAGATCGACCGCGCGGCCCGGGCCACCGATCTGGGCGGGCAGCGCCTGCTCTCGCCCTACCCAGTCGACATCGCGATCACGATCGACTCGTCGGACTCGATGTTCTTAGAGCTGCCCTCGGTGCAGGCCGAGCTGCCTGCGCTGGCGACCCTGCTGGCCGACGCCGGCATCGAGGCCCGCTTCGCCATCGTCGACATGAACACCTTCTCGGACCTCGCCGACGGCAGCCGCATCTTGTCGCCGCTGGGCGCCAGCCTCGCCGGCCCGCTCGCCGCCTTCGCCCTGACCGGGGTCGGCGGCATGGACCCCTACACGGTCATGCTCGACCTCGCCGGCCTCGCCCCGGTGGCCGGCACCACCACGCCCGACGCCCTGATCTTCGACGGCAACGCCCAGCAGAAGATCTTCATCCACATCTCAGACGTGGGGCGCGAGACGCTGCTGACCGGCGTGACCCAGGGCCAGACGGCCAACCTGCTCGCCGCCAACGGCTTTACGGTGCACACGATCACCGGGGCGGCGGCGAACGGGACCTACACGACGCTGACCTCGGTCACCGGCGGCACGCTCAACAACATGACCGGCTTTGGGCTCGGGGTGGACACGGCGGTGCAGAACATCGCCAATTCCATCATCGCCAACTTCGTCGACGCCGAGACCATCTCGGTGCAGGCGGGCACCGACGGCAGCGCGGCGAGCGTGATCGAGCTGGCCTTCCCGGTCAACGTCACCGCCCACGCGCTGGGGGTCGACGACACGGCGATCACCACCGCGGCGGGCGCGCTCGACGCCCTGGCCCAGCTCGACGAGGCCCTGCACGCGGTCAACGGCCACCAGGCCGACCTGGGCGCGAGCCAGAACCGGCTCGAGTCGACGCTGAACCACCAGCAGGCGGCCATCGAGGCGAGCACGCGCTCTGAGGGCGCGATCATGGACGCTGACTACGCCCTTGAGCTCAGCGATCTCGCGAAGCACCAGGTGATGAGCGACGCGCGCCGGGCGACCCTGGCCCAGGCCCGGCAGCTCGAGTCCTCGACCTTCGCCGCCTTGATGAGCTGAAGCGGCGCGCCCCACCCAGAGCGCACATGAGCACCGCCCCGCCGCCCGACCCCGCCGCGCTGCGCGCGCTCGCGCTGCTCCAGGCCGGGCAGCCCGCCGCGGCCCGCGCCGCCCTGCCCGCCGTTGCCGGGCCGCTCGGCGATCTGGTCGACGGGCTCGCCGCCCTGCAGCTCGGCCTGCTCGACGAGGCGGGCCCGCCGCTGCAGCGCGCCGCCGCCGCCCTGCCCGCGCAGGTCGCCGCCTGGCGCGGCCTCGGCGCCCTGCGCGCCCGCCAGCGCGACTGGCCCGCCGCCGCCGCCGCCTGGGCCCGCGCCGCTGGGCTCGAGCCCCGGGCCGCCGACGCCTGGCGTGAGCTCGGCCACGCCGCCCTCTACAACAACGACGCAGACGCCGCTGTCGCCGCCTTCGGGCGCGCACTGGCCCTGCAGCCCGGCGATCTGGCGCTGCGCTGGCTCGACGCGCGGACCCTGCCCATCCTCTACGCCGACGGCGCGGCCCTGGCGCCCTGGCGCAGCCGCTACCTCGGCCGCCTGCGGGCCCTGCACCGGGCCGCCCCGGTCGACCCCGACGCCGCCCTGGCCTTGCTCGAGGCGAGCTGGGATGCGTTTCACCTGCATTATCAAGGGCTCCCCCTGGTGGACGAGCAAGGGGCGCTGGGCGGGCTGCTCGCGACCCTCGCGGCCCGCGGCGCGGAGCCCCGGCTGCCCCCGGCGCCGGCGCGGGCCCCGGGCCCCCTGCGCGTCGGGCTGGCGAGCTCGCTCTGGCGCGGACACACGATCAGCGCGCTGTTCTCGGGCTGGATCACCGGCCTGCAGCGCCACGGCCTGCGGGTGGTGCTCGTGCAGCTCACCGATTCCCCCGACGCCGAGAGCGCCCGTCTGGAGGGCATCGCCGACGAGGTGCTGCGGGTCCCGGTCAGCCCGTGCCTGCCCGCCGCCGCCGCGATCCGCGCCGCGGGCCTCGACGCGCTGATCTACCCAGAGCTGGGCATGGACCGGCGCACCCTGCGGCTGGCCGCCCTGCGCCTCGCCCCGCTGCAGCTCGTGTCCTGGGGCCACCCGGTCACGACCGGGCTGCCGACCATCGACGGCTTCTTGTCGAGCGCGGCGATGGAGCCGCCCGACGGCGACGCCCACTACACCGAGCGGCTGGTGCGCTTGCCCGGCCTCGGGCTGAACCCCACGATGCCCCGCCCCGGCCCGCCGGCGCTCGACCGCCCGGCGCTGGGCCTCGACCCCGACGCCGCCGTGCTGCTCGTGCCGCAGTCTCCGTTCAAGCTGCTGCCCCAGCACGACCGCCTGCTCGCCCGCTGCGTGGCGGCGGTGGCCGCGGCCGGCGCCCGCCCCCAGCTCGTGCTGCTGGCCAGCGAGCTCGCCCAGGCCAGCCGCGGCGTCAAGGACACCCTGCTGCTGCGCCTCTCGGCCGCGTTTCGGGCCGAGGGCCTCGCCGTCGACCAGCACCTGCGCCTGCTGCCGGGGCTCTCGCACGGCGACTACCTCGCGCTCAACCAGCACGCTGACGTCTTCCTCGACGCGCCGGGCTGGAGCGGCGGGCGGACCACCCTCGACGCGCTCTGCTGCGGCCTCGTGCCGGTCACCTTGCCCGGGCGGCTGATGCGCCAGCGGCACACCGCGGCGATCTTGCGCCTGTGCGGCCGGCCCGAGACCATCGCCGAGGACGAGGACCAGTACGTCCAGCTCGTCGTGCGCCTCGCGACCGACCGGGCCTGGCGGGCCACCCTCGCCGCCGATCTGCAGCCCGCGGCCCGCGCGCTGGCCGCCGATCCGGCGGGGGTCGACGCCCTGGCCGCGCTGCTGCAGCGGCCGGGCGCCTGGGGCTTGGCCCCGGTCCGCGGGCCGGGCTGAGGGCCCGCCGGGCGCGCGCCGCGGGCTCGCCCCAGCGCGCTGCCTCGACGGTGGATCGACAATGGCGTGATGCAAGGTGTTGCGCGCGTGTGCCTGTCTCCGGCGCCCGCGCTCTGGTAGGAACCGGCGTATGGGCGGCCCACGGCCGCCCGCCGGTCTTGGACAGGACGCCGCGCGATCTCCCCGCGCGGCCCTCCCCTTCGGGTGCTCCCCCGCGCGCCGGGTGATGCTCCCCCCCGGGTCCGGCCCTGCGGCTGGGGCCCACGCCGCCGGGACTCCCGCCCTCGGATCACACTCCACTGGAGGTTTTATGCAGGTCGAGCGCTCCACCCGCATCGCGCTGCTGCTCAAGCGCGTCCCCGACATCGAAGACGTGCTGGCTTGGTACGGCCTGGACGTCGACCCCGAGGACATGGAGGTCACGATCGAGGACCTCGCCCGCATGAACCGCCTCGACCCCGACGAGCTGGTCGACGACCTGCAGGCCACCGTCGACGAGCGCGACGGCGACGAGGACGAAGAGGGCGAAGACGACCTCGAGGACGGCCTCGACGATGAAGAGGGCGGCGAAGAGGCCGGCGACGACGAGGAAGAGGACGTCGACGACCTCGAGGACGACGACGACGAGGACGACGCCTGGGGCGACGACGAAGAGGTCGAAGAGTCCGGCGGCTTCGACGAGGACGACGAGTAGTACGTCGTTTCGGCGCGCTGCGCCGCGCGAGGCTGGCTGGCCCTGCGCGGCGCGGGCGCGGCCGCTCAGTCGAGGTCGAGGGCGGCGGTCGGGGCGTGGACCTCGACGCCGCAGTCCTCACCCGCGATCAGCAGGCCATCGCCGGTCGGGTCTTCGGCGGTGGACGCGTCCCAGAAGCGCAGCAGCCCGCGCAGATCGAGGTCGATCACCAGCCGGCCCTCGGTCTCGGGCCCGATCTCAAGGCCAGCGCCGTCCGGGCCCAGCGGCAGTTCCAGCGGCAGCGCGCTGTTTCCGAGCGCCTCGGCCTCGATGCACAGGCGGTCGGCCGGCGGAGCGTTTCCCTCGACCGGCACCAGCGACCCGTCGGGGCGCAGCCAGGCCTCGACCGTGGCCCACGCGGCGGACGGGTCGAGCTCGGTGGTGGCGACCGACACGGTGAGATCGCCGGCCTGCACGCCGCCCTCGGCGGCGGCCCACAGCCTGAGCCCGCGCGGCGCCGCCTCGAGGGTGGCGGTGCCGAGCCAGCCCCGGGCCTCGACGCTGCGCAGCGCGAGGCGGGCGGCGCGGTAGCGGCCGAAGGGCACCCGGCGGTCGGGCGCCACCGGGCTGGTCACCCACCAGGCGTAGCCAGGCGTGGTCGCGCCCTCGGCGAGCTGCAGCAGGTTGACGTCAGGCGTGCCCTCTTCGCCGATCAGGTGCAGCGCCGCCAGCTCGAGGATCGCGAGGTCGGGCTCGACGTGGCCGCCCTGGGCGTCGGCCGCGCAGGGCGCGCCGGCGGGCTGGGGCGCGGCCAGCTCGCCGGTGCTGTCGCTGACCAGGCGCAGGTCGAGGTC
>JBJONS010000368.1:0-10933 GCA_046051725.1 Pseudomonadota bacterium
GGGCAGACCCTCAGGCCGGCGCGGAGAGCCCCGGGGCGCCGGTCCGCGCGGCGTAGAGCCCGAGGTAGGCCCGGGCGGGGGCCTCCCAGCCCAGCGGCAGGCCCATGATCCGCAGGCGAAGGGCCGCCCAGACCGCCGGCTCCATGCGCTGCAGGGCCGCCGCCCGCCCCACCGCCGCGACCAGCGCCCCGCCGGTCGGCGCCTCCATCCACAGGCCCGAGCCCCTCCCCGCCCGCAGCCCCTCGTCCCCCGGGTCATCGACCGTGTCGCGCAGCCCGCCGGTCGGGTGGACCAGCGGCACGGTGCCGTTGGCCTGGGCGGCGAGCTGGGTCAGGCCACAGGGCTCAAAGCGGCTGGGCACGAGCAAGACATCGGCGCCGGCGATGATCCGGTGCGCGAGGCCCTCATCGAAGCCGACGATGAGGCCCGCGCGGCGCCGGCTGCCCTCGACGCCGGCGCGCAGGGCCGCGGCGAGGCCGGGGTCGCCCTCGCCGAGGATGAGCAGGCGCGCGCCGAGCTGGGGCAGGACCGGCAAAAGATCGAGCAGCAGGTCGAGGCCCTTCTGGGGCACGAGGCGCGCGACCACGCCGAGGACCAGCTCGTCGGGGGCGTCGAGCACGCCGAAGTGGGCCAAGGCGGCGCGGCGGGCCGCGCCTTTGCCCGACAGGTCGGCGTCCGAGAAGGGCTGGGGCAGGTGCGGGTCGCGGGCCGGGTCCCAGGCGGCTTGGTCGAGGCCGTTGGCCACGCCGACCACGCCGCGGGCGGCGAGCAGGGGGGCCAGGGCGCCGCCCTCGGCCGGGCCCTGGATCTGCGCCGCGTAGCTGGGCGAGACGGTGCTGATCGCGGTGGCCAAGGCGAGCCCGCCGGCGAGCAGGCTGCCGCGCCCCTCGAGCTGGTAGGGGCCCTGGACCATGGCGGCCGACAGCGGCAGCCCCAGCGCCTCGGTGGGGCCAAAGCTGCCGGTATAGGCGAGGTTGTGGACGGTCAGCAGCGAGGGCGTGGACCGCCCGCGGTCGGCGAGCAGGCCGGGCAGGGCCGCGGCCTGCCAGTCGTGGGCGTGGAAGAGCCCGACCGGCCCGCCCATGAGCTGATCGCCGGCCTCGACCGCCGCTTCGCAGAGCAACGCGAAGCGCTCGACGTTGTCTTCGTAGCCCTGGGCCGCGTAGGCGCTCTGGTCGGGGCCATAGAGGGTCGGCCGGTCAAAAATGCCGCGAAGCTCAAGAAAGAAGACCGGAGGACCGGGCTGGCGCACCGTCCAGACCTTCGCGCCCCGCCGGTGCCGCAGGCGCGGGCGGGCCCCGGTGTCGACGAGGCGCAGGCCCAGCGCGCGCGCGGCGGCGCGGACCTGGGGGTAGAGCGGCAGCAGGGTGCCCACCCGCACCGCCCCGCCGCCGGCGGCCTGCAGCGCGGCGGGCAGCGCGCCGACCACGTCGGCGAGGCCCCCGGTCTTGCACCAGGGCAGGGCCTCGGACGCGACGTGCAGCACCCGCAGGGGGCGGACCCCCGCCAGGCTCATTGCTGGGGCGCGCGGTAGCGGTGGCCCGCCGACTCGTAGCTGTGACGGGTACGCCGCGACACGGTGTACTTGCCGTGCAGCGCGCGCATCTCGCTCATCGTCGCGTGATCGCTCTCGAGCAGGTCGGCGATGTCCCAGGCGAGCTCGATCGGGCCCACAGCCGGGACCCGCGTGCCCTTGGGCAGCACCACCACGCCGCTCTCGGTGATGAAGGGGAAGCGCGCGCGGTCTTGCTCGGGGTCGAGGCCGATGCGGGCGCCCGGCGCGATGGTGCAGTTCTTGTCGGCCATGACCTTGCGGAGCTCGGCGCCGGCGCCGACGTCACAGCCGCTGAGCAGCAGGCTCTGGTCGACCACCGCGCCGCTGTGCACGAAACAGTCGTAGCCGATGATGCTCTCGCGGATGCGGGCCGACTGCACGATGCTGCCCTCGCAGACGAGGCAGTCGACGACCTCGCTGCTCGGGCCGCCCTCGTCTTGGACAAAGCGGGCCGGCGGGTAGTCGCGCTGGGCGGTGCGGATGCGCCAGCGCCGGTTGTAGAGGTTGAGCGTCGGCTGGACGCTGCGCAGCTCCATGTTGGCCGTGTAGTAGCTGTCCATGGTGCCCACATCGCGCCAATAGGGCCGGGCGTGGGCCGGATCGCCGGGGATCTTGTTCGTGCCGAAGTCGTAGATGAAGACCCGGCGCCCAGCGGCCACCATCGCCGGGATGATGTTCTTGCCGAAGTCATGCGCGCTGTCGCTCAGCTCGGCGTCGCGCCGCAGCTCGTCTTGCAGCACGTCGTTCTTGAAGAAGTAGTTGCCCATCGACACCAGCGCCATGTCGGGGCGCCCGGGGATGCAGGTCGGGTCGGTGGGCTTCTCTTGAAAGCCGACCACGCGCCCATCGGCGTCGATCTGGATGACCCCGAACTGGTGGGCCTCGTCAATGGGCACCGGGAAGGCCGCGATGGTCAGATCGGCGCCGGTGGCGGCGTGGCGCTCCTCCATCTGCTCGACGGCGATCTTGTAGATGTGGTCGCCCCCGAAGACCGCCACATGCTCGGCCCGAGAGTCCCGCACGAGGTTGAGGTTCTGGAAGACCGCGTCGGCGGTGCCCAGGTACCAGTGCTCGCCCCGGCGCATCTGGGCCGGCACCACCTCGACGAACTCGCCGATGCCGCTGAGGTGCCAGTTGCGGTTGAGGTGCTTGATGAGGCTGCTGGCCATGTACTGGGTCAGCACGTAGACCCGGCGGTAGCCGCTGTTCACGAAGTTCGACAGCACGAAGTCGATGATGCGGTAGCGGCCGCCGAAGGGGACCGAGGGCTTGCTGCGGTGGCAGGTCAGCGGACCGAGGCGCGAGCCCTTGCCCCCGGCCATGATCATCACGATGGTGTTGTCGCGGTAGCTCAAGCAGACCTCCGGCGCGCCGCCGGGGCCGGGGCGCGGGCGCCCCATGCTACCGCCTGCGGAGCTGCGCAGGGCGCCCGGGCCGGGGGGCCCACGCCAGGATAAGCCCGCACCCGAGCGGGTCGTCGCCGACCCGCGGCCCCGTGTCCGGCCAGCGGCGCGCAGCGGATCGCGCGGCGCCGCCCCGCGCAGGGCACAGGCAGACGCCCACACAGCGACCCACACTGAGACCCACACTGAGACCCACACTGAGGGAGGCCGGGGTGAACCAGCGGACCCGTCGCCCGGGCCCCGACCACGGGGGCGCACCGCGCCCGCGCGCGCCCCTCCGCGGCGCGCTGGCGGCCCTGATCCTTGGGATCAGCGCGCTGGTGGGCCTGTTCATCTGGTGGCCCGCCGACGCTCCTCCGGTCAAGCCCCCCGCAGCCCCGCCCTCCGCCCGCGCGCCCCGGGCGGCGCGCCCGCCGGCGCCCGCCGCGCTCGCCCCGGACGAGGCGCCGCCCCGGGCGGTGGTCGAGGTGCGCTGCGCGCTGCAGAGCCCAGACAAGGGCGCGTACCCTCCGCTCGACCGCCTGCTGGCCGAGGCCAGCGACGGCAGCTGGGCCCAGCCGGTCTGGCCCCGCCCGGTCGAGGGGGCCGACAGCACCTGGGAGCTCAGCCTCTGGCTCGACCAGCCGCTGGATGGGGCCGTCGACATCCAAAACATCACCCTGCGCGACGCCCTCATCGAGCCGCTGCGCCTGCGGGTCGAGGGCGGGGTCTGCACCGCGCCGCCGCTGCGCTTCCAGCCCGGGCTCGACTGCCCGCTGGGCCCCGAGCTGGCGGCCGCGCTCGACGACCTGCGCGAGGGCATCGACTGGGTGGCCCAAGCCGAAGGCGGCGGGCACCTGCCGAGCCGCCGGGCTGGCGCCCGCCTCACCATCTGGCCCGAGGCCCGGGCCGGCCGCGGCCGCCTGCTCCTGCCGGGGCAGCCGCCTGCGCCGCTGCGCTGGACCGAGGCCGGCTGCGCGCCCCTCCACACCTCGCCCACCGCGACCGTGCGCGGCCGCCTGATCGACCCGCTGGACCAGGGGGGGCCCTACTTCGTCGAGGGCTGCGGAGCCCGGGCGCTGGTCGGCGAAGACCTGCGCTTCACCCTGCAGATCGCCGCCGCCGAGCCTTGCCAGATCGAGGCCTGGCGGATGGACGGCCCGCTGCGGGCCCTCGCCGAGCCCGCCGGGGTCCAGCTCGAGCCCGGTGACGAGCTTGAGCTCGAGCTCGAGCTGCCCGAGGTCCGCATGGCCGGCCTCGGCATCGCTTTTCGGGTCGAGGACGGCGGGGTGCGCGCGCTCAAGATCCACGAGGGCAGCCCGGCCTGGGAGGCGGGCCTGCGCGAGGGTGATCTCATCGTCGAGGTCGACGGCCAGGCCACGCCGGGCATGTCCGAGAACGACTTTGTGGCCTTTGGCACCGGGCCCTCGGGCAGCGTGGCCCGCCTCGTCGTGTCCGATGGGCAAGGCGAGGTGCCGGTGGACGTGCGCCGCGGCGAGCTGAGCCGCCTGCTGCGCTGAGGCGCCGCCGGGCACACGCGGCGGAGGGTCAGCGCCCCTGGGCGCGCCAAGTCTGGAGCAGCTGCGCGGCCTCGGTGCTGGGGCAGACGATCTCGGTGCCGGAGCCCACCTGCCCCTCGAGGATGACCCGGCCGCCGATCGCGGCCTCTTCGACCGTGGGGCGGATCATGCCGCCGCGCCAGGCCTTCCAGCAGCGGTCGCCGTCGAGGCTGACCTCGAGCACCGGGCTCGGCGGGTTGGTGGCGCCCTTGGGGTGCGAGGAGGCGACGTCCTCCCACCGCGGAAGCGGCGGCGGCGGGTTCATCGGCGGCGGGATCAGCGGGTCGGCGGCGGGGCCCGCGGGCGCCGGGGCCCCCGGTGGGCCCGCGACCGGGGCCGGACCGGCCGGGGCCTGGGTCGGGGCCACCGCCGGGTCAACACCGGGGACGGTCGGCGCGCTGGCCGTCGTGGGCGCCGTGGGCGCCGTGGTCGACGGGGTCGTGGCGCAGGCCTCGACGCTGAGCGCGAGGCCGGCGACCAGCACGCGCACCGCCGGGCGAGACGCCGAGGGACGGGGCGCGCCCACGGGGGGGGCGACCGTTCGCGAAGCAGGAGGGGGAGGGCGGCTCATGGCCGGACCTTAGCACCGGCGGCCTCGGGGCAGTCGACCCGCAGCGAGGCGCCGTCCAGCCAGAGGTCTTGTCCGGCCGGCGGGCCCTCGACGTAGAGCTCGACCGAGCGCACCGGGGCGGTCAGCGCGAGCTGCAGGGGGCCCTCCAGCGCGGTCCACCGGCCGGGCTGCGCCTGGCCCGCCGCCACCGGCACAAAACGCTCCCCCGCGCCGTCGATGACGTGGGCGGTCAGCGCGACCTTGGCCGGCGCCCCCGGGCCGACCCCGACCTGGGCCCGCGCCCGCAGCGCGAGCCCGTCGGCGACGCTGTCGGTCACGGTCCGCACGGGGCCCTGCCAGGTCGCCGTGCGCCCGCTCACCCGCAGGGCCGGGCCGCCGGTGGGCCCGGCCACCACCGCGGCCTGGCCGCCCGAGGCCCGCCAGGCGCCGACGCCCTTGTCGAAGCCGCCCTCGGGCAGGCGCTCGACCGCGCAGGTCGGGTCGGGCTGGCCGAGCAGGGCCGCGCGGACCGCGTAGTAGCTGGGCTTGGGCTCGAGCGCGTCGTCAAAGAGCAGCGGGCGGTCGTCGCCGTGGGCGTGGTCGACCCAGGTGTGGCGGTCGGACAGGCCCCAGAAGGTGAGCGCGGTACAGGCCGGCTCGGCCACGCAGGCCTCGACCCACTGGTGCAGCAGCCGGGCCTGGACCGCGTCGCGCCCCCAGTCGCTGCCGTCGAGGTGGCGCACCTGCACGTCGAGCTCGGTGAGGTGGACCTCGAGGCCCAAGCCGCCCAGCCGCTGGATGTTCGCGCGGAGCTGGGCCACCGGCGGGGCCTCGCCCGCCTTGAGGTGGCACTGGAGCCCGACCCCGTCGACCGGGACGCCCGCCGCCCTCCACCGGCGGAGGACCGCGAACATCCCGTCGGACTTCGGGTTGATGCCCTCGACCCCGTAGTCATTGTAGAAGAGCTTGGCCTTGGGGGCCAAGGCGCGGGCGACCCGGAAGCTGTCGGTCAAGTGGCGCTCGCCGCCCGCCCGCCACATCGCGGTGCGCGACAGGCTGCCGTCGTCTTCGAGCGCCTCGTTGACGACGTCCCAGACGGCGATCCGGCCCGCGGTCGCCTCAAGGAGCCGCGCGGTGTGCGCCCGCTGGGCGGCGAGCAGGGCCGGATCGGGCAAGGACACCGCCCAGGCGGGGAGCTGCTGGTCCCACAACAGGGTGTGGCCCCGCACCTGCTGGCCGGCGGCCGCCGCCGCGGCGAGCACGGTCTCCCACCGCGAGTCGTCGACCACCGCGGGGGCCGGCGCCATCGGCGCCCACTTCAGCTCGTTCTCTGGCGTGATCGCCGAGAACTCGCGCGCGACCAAGCGGCCGTACGCGGGCTCGCGCACCAGCGGGTCGTGGGCGACGGCCACCCCGACCGCCCGGCCGGTGCGCGCGGCGGCGGCGGCGAGGGTGACGCCCTCGGCCGAGGCCGGCCCGCCGCTCTGGCTGAGCGCGAGCCCCAGCGCCAGCGCGGGCCCGACCGCGCGGCGCGCCGGCGCCGCAGAGCTCAACCCTGCCGCTCGAGGGTCACGCTGCCGAGGGCGCCGGGGGCCTTGTCGACGGCGATCACCGACCAGCGGGCGCCGCCGACCTCGACCACGCTGCCGACGCCGACGAAGACCGGGCCGGCCGGGAGGGCCAGCGCGCAGATGGGCCCCTCAGCGGGAGCGCCGTCGCCGCTGGTGTAGGCGCCCCGGATCATGTTGCCCATGCCGACCCGGACGCCGCTGAGCAGGCCGACCGTGGTCTCTTCGATGGTCTCGCGCTCACCCATGTCTGCCGCTCCTCGACCCGGCCCCGCGTGGCCCGGGTGCTGTGCCGGCGCACCCCGGGGGGAGGAAGGTCCACGATCCGCAAGCTATACAGGTCGAGCCCGCCGGGCTCCACCGCCCGGCCGCCCCACCCATCCGAACCCGCCGGACCTTCGCGCCCGCCCCCGCCGGCGGCCGCCACGGCAGGAGCCTCGATGATCCGCCGCCTCTCCTCCGCCGCCCCGTCTGCCTGGGCCCGCGCCCTCGCCTTCGCCCTGCTGCTGCCGGCCTGCGCCGGTGACGCCGAGGTCGACGACGGGGACGACAAGCCGGTGGATCGCGACGGCGACGGCGTGCCGCTGCCGCTGGACTGCGACGACAGCGACGCCGCCGTCTCTCCCGAGGCCGATGAGCTCTGCGACGGCATCGACAACGACTGCGACCTCGAGGTCGACGAGGGCGTCACACCCGACGGCCTGATGTTCTACGCCGACGCCGACGACGACGGCTTCGGCAGCCCGAACTACACCCTGGTCCGCTGCGCCCAGCCCGAGGGCTACGTTGCCTCGGGCGGCGACTGCGACGACCTCGACAGCGGCATCCGCCCCGACGCCACCGAGAGCTGCGACGGCGCCGACGAAGACTGCGACGGTGAGATCGATGAGGCGGGGTCAGCGGGCGAGGACCTCTGGTTCCGCGACGCCGACAGCGACGGCTTCGGCAGCGGCGAAGACACCGCCCAGGCCTGCGAGCAGCCCGAGGGCTACGTCTCGACCAGCAGCGACTGCGATGACGAAGACGCCGCGGTCAACCCCGAGGGCCTCGAGAGCTGGTACGACGGCGTCGACAGCGACTGCGACGGCCGGGACGACTTTGACGCCGACCTCGACGGCTACCGCTCGGACGCGTTCGGCGGCGACGACTGCGAGGATGACAACGACGCCATCCGCCCCGGCGTGACCGAGGTCTGCGACGGCGATGACAACGACTGCGACGGCCTGACCGACGAAGACGGCGCGAGCGGGGCCAGCCGCTTCTACGGTGATGCCGACCGCGACGGCTACGGCGTGATCTCGGTCACCCGCGACGCCTGCACCGCGCCGGCCGGCTACGCGCCCCGCAGCGGCGACTGCGACGACGACAACAACCTGATCCGGCCCGGCTTGCCCGAGCGCTGGTACGACGGCGTCGACACCGACTGCGACAGCGAGAGCGACTTCGACTCGGACCGCGACGGCATCGACAGCCTCGACTACGGCGGCCTCGACTGTGACGACGAGGACGCGCTGGTCGGCGCGGCGGGCACCTGGTGGCCCGACCCCGACGGCGACACCTACGGGGATCGCGAGGTCGCGCCGGTGATCGACTGCGGCGACGGCCTGCCCGATGGCTTTGTCGACAATGGCGGCGACTGCGACGAGGCCGACGCCGGGGTCAACGCCGGGGCCACCGAGATCGCCGCCGACTGGCGCGACCAGGACTGCGACGGGGCCGACCGCCTCGACGTCGACCGCGACGGCTGGGTCGACGCGGCCTACGGCGGCGACGACTGCGACGACACCGACGGGCGGATCCACCCCTACGCCTGGGAGGTCCTCGCTGACGGCGTCGACAACGACTGCGACGGCGGCGCCGACGGCAGCGACCCCGATGCGGGCGCGGTGCTGAGCCTCAGCCTGCTCGACGACGACTACGCCGAGCTCCCGTTGTCGGGGACCGCGATCTCCTGGTGCGGCGCCGACTGGAGCTCGGTCTGGGTCAGCAGCAACGGGCGGATCACCTTCACCGACGGCAGCATCCGCACCTCGCCGAACCCCACCGACCACGCGGCCGAGCTGTCGCTCGCCGGCCTCTGGGCCGACCTCGACCCCTCCCGCGCGGGCACCATCCAGTGGGTTGAGCTCGATGACGCCGTGCAAGTGCGCTTTGACAGCGTGCCGCTGTTCTCGAGCACCTCGACCCGCCACAGCTTCACGATGACCCTGACCGCCGATGGGCAGGCCCTGGTCAGCTACGACCGGCTCGACTCGGGCGTCTTCCTCGCCGGGTGGAGCTGCGGCGCCGGCGAGGTCACGCGCCTCGACCTGAGCGCCGAGATGGAGAGCTACCCCGACGCCGGCGGCGGCCTCGGCCGCGGTACCGAGGACGGCGTCTACGAGCAGTTCACCGCCGGGAGCCCGGCCGACCTCAGCGGCCTGACCCTGACCTACTGCGGGCCGCGCGGGGCCGACGCCGACAACGACGGCTGGTCGGACCTCTGCGGCGACTTCGACGACACCGAGGTCACCCTCTACCCGCTGTAGGCGCGGGCACGCCCCGGTCGCGGAGCCTGCCCCGCAGGCCCGCGGGTCCCCTGCCTGCGGCGGAGGACCGCGCGCCCGCCCATCCCGACCCGACGCGCGCGCTCACCGGCACGGGGGCGACACGGAGATGGGGTCGCCGTGAAGCAGCGTCGCCGCCTCGCCCGCTCAGCGCCGGCGCGCGCGGCCGCCGCGCACACGCACGGGCACCGGGACCAGCGCGGGGGCCGGTCGACCGTCGAGGGCGTCGAGCCAGGCGTCGAGGCGCGCCGCCAAGTCACGCAGGCGCGCGCTGAGGCCCGCTTTCGCGGGAGGCTGGGCGCTGCGGCGCTCGTCGCTCATCGCGTTCACCATGCCCTTGGCGCCGTGCAGCGCCTGTGCGTGGGAGCGGAGGGGTGCCGGTCACCCCGCCGCGCCGAGCAACCCGCGGGGTCGACCGGACGTCCGCCCCCTGTCCTCGCTCGTGGGACAGTATAGGCCCCCGTCCTCAGAGAGCGAGCGGAGGGAGGGCTCGATGGGCAACTTTTTTCGCGCCCCGCGCCCTCCGCCCGCGACCTGGGCCGTGCGGTGCGCCGCTGTCGCCGCGGCCACGCTCGGCCTCCTGTTGAGCGCACAGGTGCAGAACGCAGGCCTGGTCGGCGAGGTCGCCGTCACCTGGAGCGCGCGCCGGCCGCAGGCCCTCCTCGCGCTCGGCCCGCCGGTGGGCGCTGAGCGCGCCGAGCCCGGCGGTGAAGCGGCGGTGCGCCGCGGCCCCCTGCGCTGGGGACCGACCCGCCCGACGCTGCGCGTCGCCGGCCTGCCCCTGATGGTCAACGCGTACACCGGCGCCCTGCCCGACCTGCCGGCGCTGCTCGCCGCCCGGCTCGGCGCGACCGAGGGCGGCCTGCGCTGGGGCATGCGCGGGGGGGCCGCGCTGCTGACCCTGGCGGTGGCCCGGGCCGTGCGCCGCGGGGGCGCCCCGCTGGCCGCGGCGATCGCCGCGCTGCTGCTCGCCACCCGCTGGGACCTGCAGGTCTACCGGGTCTGGCTCGGCGGCACCGAGCTCGCCCTGGTCCTCGCCGCCGGCGCCCTGTGCGCGGCCATGCTGCTGCCCGGGCCGCGCGCGCGGGTGTGGATCGCCGCGGGCCTAGCGCTGGGCCTGCACGCCAAGATCACGTTCCTGGCGTCGGCCTGCGGGCTGCTGGCCGGCGGCGCCCTGGCCGGCGCGCTGCCCCGCGGCTGGGTGCGGGCGGCCCTGGCCGGCGCCGCGCTCGGCCTCGCGCCGGCCGGCCTCGCCGCCGCGCTGGAGCTCGGACCGGGCGCGGCGCTGCCCCACCTGCCCTCGCACGACCGGATCGACCTGCAGCTCGGCCGGGTCTGGGCCGCCCTGCGCGGCGAGGCCCCTGGCGCCCGCGAGGCCGCCCCGACCCTCTGGCGGGCCCTGACCGACCCGAGCGCCTTCCTCGCCGACGCCTACCGCTTGCCTGACGCGGCCCGCCCGCCCGCCCTCGCCGCCGCCCTGGGCCTCTCGGGCTGGATCTTGGCCCTGATCGGCGCGCTCTCGCCGGGCCCGGGCGGGCTGCGCCCGAGCGACCGCCTGCGGCGGGCCCTCCACCTGGGGCTGCCGCTGCAATTGACGCTGCTGTGGGCTTTTGCCCACGATCTCCACCACCTCGCCCAGGCGGCGGTGCCCGCCGCGGCCTGGGCGGGCCTCTGCCTCGCCCGCCTCGCCGCGCGCGCGGGCCCGGCGCGCTGGGTGGTGGCGGTGGCGCTCGCGGCTCCGGCAGCGGGCGCGGGCGCGCTGGCCCTGCGCCA
>JBJONS010000369.1:0-4083 GCA_046051725.1 Pseudomonadota bacterium
CTCGCCGCGGGCCCCGCTCAGGGCCAGGGCGCGCCAGCCCAGCCGACGGGCGCGGCGGGCGGCGGTGGCCTCGGGCAGGTGGGCGCAGAAGCCGAGCCCGGCGGCCCGGGCCGCGTCGAGCAGGGCGCCCGGCGCCGCGCCGCGCCGCAGCAGGCCCTCGTCGGCGACGGCCTGCAGCGGGCCCGCCTCGGGGGCCCACACCAGGACCAGCGTGCTCGCCGACGGGAAGCGCGGGCGGTGGTTGAGCAGGAGGATCTCGAGCCCGTCGAACCACGGCAGCAGACCGCCGATCACGGCGACCGTCACGTGCAGCGGGTCGGCCGCGGGGCGCTGCTCGAGGGCGGCGCAGAGGCGCTCGGCGGCGGCGAGGCCGCTGCTGGGGTCCTCGGGGCGCTGGGGCCAGAGGCGCAGGGCGGTCGCGGCGGCGAGGCTGAGCCCGGCCACGCCGAAGACCGCGGCAGGGGCCTGCTCCCAGGCGTCGAGCGCGAGCAAGGGCCCCACGGCCAGCGCGAGCAGGCCCGCGGGGATCAACAGGGCGCGGCGGGTCGGGGCGGGCCGGTCGGCCTCATCGGGCAGCACCACGAGCACCTGGTGCGCGGGGGGCTGCGCGCGGGGTCGGGGCGGGTTGACCAGCAGGGTGCGGTGGGGGCGCCGCGCCCACAGCCAGCGCACGGGGCTGCGCCCCCCGTCGAGATCGGCGGTCAGCGCGCCCAGCGCCAGCAGGCAGGCCGCGGCGGCGAGCTTGGGCCAGACCAAGCCGAGCAGGGCGACCAGCGCGACGATCACGCAGAGACCAGCGACCACCCGGCTGACCCGGCTGTGCACGACCGTGCCGTGCAGCTCGACCGTGTGGCCCGTCGCGGCGAGGCGGCGGGACTGCAGGCTGATCGCCGTGAGCGCGGGCTCGTCGGGGGCGCGGCGTCGGCTCGGGCTGGGCATGGGGCCTCGGTCGGGGAGGGGCCTGGGGGCGCATGGTGCAGCGCCCCACGGCCGCGCGCAAGGGTCGGCGGCGCGACGGGCGCGGACCCGGTCACACGCGGCGCGGCGTGGCCTCGTCGCTGCGCGGCGTTTCAGCGCGCGCGCCAGCGGCCGATGGGGGGCGGGGACCGGGCGCGCGGCCCCACGCTATGCTCCGCTCTGGGCGTGCGCGCGGGGGCTCGCGCGCGGTCGCCTCTGCCTGCCCTTGTGATCCCCTGACCGCCCTGGCGGGCGGCCCCCCTCGGCTCCTGGAATGGCCATGCGTTTTCGCGGCAAGGAATACACCGGAAAAGGCGTCACCGTCGCCGTGATCGACAGCGGCATCGACGCCTCGGACCCACGGCTCGCCGGCGTGCAGGTCGAGGGCTGGTCGATCCAGCTCAACGCCACCGGCCACGCGGGCATCGGCGCGCGTTTTCATGACGACAACGGCCACGGCACCGACATCGCCGCGGCGATCGTGCGCATGGCGCCACAAGTGCGCTTGGTGGGCATCAAGATCATGGACGACCGCCTGCGCACCTCGGCCCAGCTGATGGCGGCGGGCATCGAGACGGCCTTCCGGCACGGCGCGCACGTGATCAACCTCTCGCTCGGCACGCCGAACATGCTCGAGGCGATCGACCTGCGCGACTGCTGCGGCATGGCGGTCGACGCGGGCTCGGTGGTGGTGGCGGCGGCCCACCCCTACGGGGATCGCGCCTATCCGGCTGATCTGCCCGAGACGGTCGGCGTGACCACGAACAAAGAGTGCCCGCTCGACAAGTACTACTACTTCGCGCCCAAGCGCTTCCCGCGGGCGGTCTGGCGGGCGGTCTCCGACAAGTTCTTGGCCCACGGCTACGAGATGAACGGCGACGAGCGCGGCACCTACAAGGGCCCCGGCATCGCCACCGCCTACGTCAGCGGCCGCTTCGCTTGCATCAAAGAGGCGCTGCCCGACGAGTCGGCGGCCGCCGTGATCGAGGTGATGCGGAACACCGCGCTGACGCCCTTCCCCGAGCTCGGCTACGCCTGAGCCTGGCGCTGCGCCGCGGCGCGCGGGGCGTCGTTTGGCAGAGATGGCGTCCAGCACGATGGTCCCGCGCGCTCCCCACCCGCGCGCGCGCCCGCGTGCCAGAGTCTGGGCATGTCCGCCGACGCACCCCCTCCGGTCGCCGCCCTCGCCGATTGGGCGCTGGGCCTCCAGCACGCCCAGCTCCCCGCCCTGGTCGCGCGCCACGCCCGCCTGCAGCTGCTCGAGGTCGTGGGCGCCGCGGCCGCGCTCGGCGCGGGGGGCGACGCTGCGGCCGCTGCCGGCGCGCTGGCCGACGCAGAGCTCGATCCGGGCCTGCTGCTCTCGGGCGGGGCCGGCGCCGCGGCGCTGGTGGCCGCGGGCCGGGCTGGCGCGGCGCACCGGGTGGATGACCTCGTGGTCGCGGTGGTCGCCGCCAACGAGGTGTCGGCCCGCTGCGGGCTCGCCCAGGCCTTGGGCCCCCGCGGTCCGGCCCTGCGGGCAAAGACCGCCGGGGTCGCCGCGGCGGTGGTCCGGGCGCGCCTCGAGGGCGTCGGCGCGCCGGCGCTGGCCGCGGCGATCAGCGCGGCGCTCGCCGCCCCGGGGCGCGACGGCGGTCCCGGGGCTGAGGTCCAAGCGGCGGTCGGGGCCGCGCTCGCGCGCACCTGGGCCGGCGGGGATCGGGGCGCCTTGGCCGGGGGCGGCGGGCTGCCCGCGGCCTGGACTGGCCTCGGCGCCGCCTGGTGGACCCACAGCCTGATCCACCGCGCCCACCCCGGCGCGCTGCGGCTGCTCGTGCCGCTGCAGGCGATGGACGAGGTGCTGCGCCGGCACGTGAAGGCGGCCGAGAAGCGTCTGCGCGCCGATCAAATCGAGCGCGTCGTGGTGCGCACGGGGCTGCCGCTGCCGGGCGCCGCGGGCCCCTGGGGCTGGCCCGCGGCAGCCCGGTCCTTGCCGGCGCTGATCGCCGCCGTGGTGCAGAGCCACGTCCTCAGCCTCGACGGCCTGCGCGCGCCGCTCGAGGGCGATCTGGCTCGGCTCGCCGCGGTGGCCGAGCGCGTGGTGGTCGAGCATGACCCGGTGCGCGCGCTGTCGACCCCGCTCTCGGTGCTCGAGGTCGCGCCGCAGCTGCTCGGCGGCTTGTCGGCGCGGGCCCGCCTCGCCGCCCTCGGCCAGCTGCTGCGCCCCGGTGCGGCGCCGCTGGGCGCCGGCTGGTGGCGCGGGCTCAAGCGCCTGCCCTCCGCTGCGCTGGTCGAGCAGGCGCTCGACGCGGCGCGGTCCAGCGACGGCGATCTCGCCGGGGCGCGCCTCGACGAGCTCGCGCTGCGCGCCGACACCGAGCTGGTGCTCAGCACGACCCGCGGCGGCAGCTGGCCCGAGCGCCGCGGCCTCTTCGCCGGCGGACCGGCCGCGCCTTGGGAGCCCACCGTGCAGGGCGCGCTCGCGCTGGCCGCCCCCGGCTTTGGCGTCGGCGTCGACGTCCTGCGCGCGCGCCTCGACGCGCCCGGCGCGTCCCCCGCCGCGGCTTGGCTCGCGCGGGGCCCGGCCTCCTGATCTCCCCCCCCCTGAGCTGCCCCCTTTGCTCCGGCGGCCGACCCGTGGTCTGCTGCCGACGAACGCCGCGCGCCTCCCGGCGCGCCCCCTGCCTCCACCTGCCGGAGTACTGACATGGCCGATGACAACAGCCGCTTGGGAGAGCTCCTCGTCAAGGAGCAGCTCATCACGCACCTGCAGCTCCGCAAGGCCATGGAGTCGCAGCGGTCCAGCGGCGGGCGCCTGGGGCACGAGCTGACCAAGCTCGGCTACATCGAAGAGAACGAGCTCACCGCGTTCCTGTCCAAGCAGTATGGCGTGCCCAGCGTCAACCTCAGTGACATCGAGCTCGACCCCGACGTCATCAAGATCATCCCCAAAGAGGTCGTGACCCGCCACCAGGTGCTGCCGGTCAACAAGTCGGGCAACACGCTCATCGTCGCGATGGCCGACCCGTCGAACATCTTCGCCATCGACGACATCAAGTTCATCACGAAGTTCAACATCGAGGTGGTGGTCGCGTCGGAGCAGGCCATCCAGGCCGCCATCCAGAAGTACTACACGGCCAACGTCTCCTT
>JBJONS010000370.1:0-2577 GCA_046051725.1 Pseudomonadota bacterium
ACGATGGGCCGGATGTAGGCCTCTTCGAAGCCGTTGGCCTGGAGCGTCTCCACGCAGGCGGCGCGGATCTCCTCGGCCGTGAACGGCAGCTTCATGTTGCACATCTTCGCGCTGTCGACCAAGCGCCGGATGTGCTCCTCCAGCTTGAACACGCCGCCCCCGCCGCCGGTCTGGCGGTAGGCCCGGATGCCCTCGAAGACGCCGAGGCCGTAGTGGAGCGTGTGGGACAGCACGTGCACCTGGGCCTCCGCGTAGGGGACCAGCGCGCCGTTCATCCAAATGAAGCGACTTTCGATGCCCATTACTTCACCGCCACGGGCTTGCCGTCGGTGTCCACGCGCACGACCTTCATGCCGAGCGCCTCGAGCGGGGCCTGGATGGTCGCCGCGTCGCCCACGACCACCGCGCGGAAGCGCGCCGGGTCGATGGTGGCCTTCCAGGCGGCGTTCACCGCCGCGAGGTCCGGCGCTTCGTGCCGCGCGATGAAGCCGCTCACCCAGTCTGCCGGGTAGCCGTAGAGCCAGATGTCGGAGGTGCTGCTCAGCAGGGCGCCGGGGAGCTGGAAGCCCAGCGGCCAGGTGCCCAGCAAGCCGCCGCGGGCCGCCGCCAGCTCGTCGGCCGTGACGGGGCGATCGGACAGCGACGCGGCGATCTCCTTGCGGATCTCGGCGATGGCGTCTGCCGTGTGCGGCGTGACGACGTTGGTGCGCACCGCCCACAGGCCGGGGCCCTGGTCGTAGCGCACGCCGGAGTAGGCGCCGTAGGTCCAGCCTTTGTCTTCGCGGAGGTTCATGTTCACCCGGGCGGTGAACTCCCCCGAGATCGCGAGGTCGGCCAGCGTGAAGGCGGCCGCGGTGGGCGCGGTGGCGGGCGGCACGAACTGGCCCACGCGCAGCACCGACTGGGCGGCGCCCGGCTTGTCGACCAGGAAGAGGGTCGGCTCGGTGGCGGTGGAGAAGGCCTCCGGGCCCGGGGCCTTGGGGATGGACGCCGGCTTCTTGGGGGCCGCCCACTTGCCGAAGCGCGCCTCGAGCAGCGGCTGGACCTCGGCGAGGGTCGTGTCACCGCCGACGAGGAGGATGGCGTCCTTCGGGCCCACGTGGCTCGAGTACCAGGCCTTGAGCGCCGCCGGGGTCATCTTGCGGTAGGCGTCTTCGGACGTCAGGCGCCCGCCGTAGGACTCCGGGTAGTTGACCGCCGCCCACACCCGGCCGGCGATGGCCCCCGGGTCTTGGCGGGCGGCCTTCAGGTCGGACACCCGGCGGTCTTGCAGGAGCTTGAAGTCCCGCGCCGGGAAGTCGGGCTGCAAGAGCACCTTGGCGAAGAGGTCCAGGCTGGGCGCGAGGTTCGGCTTCAGCGTGGACATCGAGGCCACGCCGGCGTCGAGGCCGGCGTCGGTGTCGATGTTGGCGCCGAGGCGACGGGCCGCGAGGCTCAGCGCCTCGGCCGACATGCCGCCGGCGCCCTCGTTCAGCATGTCCCAGGCCATCGAGGCGGTGCCCGGCGCCCCCGCCGGGTCGGCGATGCTGCCGGCGCGGTGCACGAGCGTGACGTAGACCATGGGGACCTCGTGGTTCTCGACCACGATGACCTCCAGGCCGTTGGAGAGGCGCCCGCGGGCGGCCTCGGGCAGCACGAAGGGCCGGGCGGCGAGCGGGGCCGGCGCGCCCGTGCGGTGGGCCGGCTCGGCCGGGGGCGGCGGGGCGACCGGGGCGGGCGGCGGGGCCTTCGGGCCGCAGGCGGCGACGAGCAGCAGCAGAGCGGAGAAGCGGGCCATGGTCACTTCCCGGAGGCGGCGGGGGCCGCGGCGACAGGGGGCGGGTTCACGTGCAGCACGACGCGCTTGTCGGCCACGAGCACCGCGCGGGCGACCTCGTGCAGCGCGGGGGCCGTCAGCGCGTTGTAGCGGGCGAGGTCCTGGCCGATGAAGCCCGGGTTGCCCGTGCGGATGTTGTAGTTGTTGAGCAGGTCGGCCTTGCCCGAGATGGTCTGCAGGGACTCCCAGAAGCCGCGCTCCATCGAGGTGCGCGCGATCACGACCTCGTCGGCCGAGGGGCCCTTCTCGCGCAGCTCGGCGAGCACGGCGTCGATCTCGCGGACCAGCTCGTCGGTGGTGCGCCCCTCGGCGGCGGTGGCCTCGATGATGAACTGGCTCTGCAGCGCCGCGCTGTACTGGAAGGCCGCCACGCTCTTGGCGACCTTCTTGTCGATGACGAGGCGCTTGTAGAGCCGGCTGTCCTTGCCGTCGGCGAGGAGCAGCGAGAGCGCGTCCATCTCGGCGTCGCCGGGCGCGAAGAGCTTGGGCGAGAGCCAGGCGACCCAGACCTTCGGGTCGGGCACCTTGTGCTCCTTGCGGACGACCTTCTCTTCGGAGAGGGCCGCCGGGCGCTCCTTCAGCGAGCGGACCTCCGGGCCCTTCGGGATGTCGCCGAAGTACAGCTCGACCAGCTTCTTGGCTTCTGCCGGGTCGAAGTCGCCGACGATGGACAGGCTCGCGTTGTTGGGCACGTACCAGGTGCGGAAGAACTCGGAGACGTCGTCCCGCGTGGCGGCCGCGAGGTCTTCGTGCTTGCCGAT
>JBJONS010000371.1:0-2584 GCA_046051725.1 Pseudomonadota bacterium
GGGCGGCGGGCGCCGGCGGCGGGGCGGCGGCGCGGGGCGGCGGCGCTGGGGCGGCCGGCGGGGGCGCGGCCATCGGCGCGAAGGGGGCCGGGGCCGCCGCCGGCGGCGCCGCGGCGGTGAAGCTCGGGATCGGCGGGTTGGCCGTGGGCGGGGCCGGGCGCTCGGGCGGGCGGGGCGCGGGGCGGGCCGCCCGGGGCATCGCCGGCTCGGCGGCGGTCGGCGGGGCGGCGGTGGCCGGGCCCGAGGTCGGGGTCTCGCCGAGGCCGACGTCGCCGAACAGGGCCTGCTCGTCGTCGAGGGTCGGAGAGACCGGGGTGGCTGCGGGCGCTCCTCCGCCGTAGCCGTAGCCACGCCGGGGCGGCGCGCGCCGCGCCACCGCCTCGACCTCCCCCGTCGCGCCCTCTCCCCCGAAGGCCGGCGGCCCGACGTAGTTGGCGGGGACGTCGTCGGGCGACTCCTCCATCACCTTCTCGGCGATGCGCTTCTGGGCGATGCGCTCGCGGATCCGCGCGGCGCGCTCTTGGCGCTCGCGGCGGCGGCGATCAGCGGGATCTTCGTCGGGGTCGCCTTCGCTGACCGGCGCGCCATCATCCGCGACCGGGGGCGGCTCGTCGTCGAGGCTCAGCGTCTGGCTGGCCGCCTTGGCCTCGATCTCGACGAGCTGGCGGGTGCCGGCCTCCCAGTACGAGCGGGCCCAGGCCTCGGTGTCGCGCTTGACCTGGATGCGCAGCCCCACGAGGCTGACGGCCAGCGCGCCGAGGAAGGCGCCCAGCAAGAGCGCCATCTCGGAGAGCGCCACGACGTCCATCCCGCCCCCTCGGCCGCGACCCGCGGACCGCTACTCGACCACCTGCAGCGGCCAGGCCTTGCGGAGCTCTTCGGGCAGCTTGTCGAGGCCGT
This sequence comes from Pseudomonadota bacterium, assembly GCA_046051725.1. Classification (GTDB taxonomy): domain Bacteria; phylum Myxococcota_A; class UBA796; order UBA796; family UBA2385; genus JAEUKK01. The sequence continues at coordinate 901 of JBJONS010000371.1, forward strand.
CGCTGCGGCTGGTGGTCAGCTGGCCCTCGGTGTGAAAGGCGTAGAAGCCCGGGGCCAGCGGCTCGCGGGTGGTCAGCAGGTAGTCGTCGCCGCTGTCGAGCTCGCGCAGCTCGAAGGCCACCGGCTCGCCTGCGGCGATGAAGCGGTTGATCTTGACTGACTCTTCGCCGAGCACGGTGGGCACGGTCACGTCTTCGATGAAGTCGAGCTTGTGCAGCTGCAGGTCGAGGTGGGCCAGCTCGGCCCGGCTGCGCGAGGACGAGAAGACGAAGCGCAGGCGGTCCTTGGTGCGGACCTTGACCTCGCCCCCGGCCTTGATGCCGGTGTAGGCCTTGATCTCGGTGCCGGCCACGTCGACGGGGTGGGCCTCGAGCTGGCTGTAGGCCGTCTCGTTGATGAGGAAGAAGCCCGGCTCGGGCGGATCGGGGAAGATCCGCAGGTCGATGCTGGTGATCTCGGACTCGAGGTCATCGGGCAGGCCCCAGCTCTCCATCGCGCGGATGAAGCCCTCGCGGCCCACCTGGATGCGGCGCTTGCCGGTGACCCGGGGGAAGGTGAACGCGCCGGTGGCGTCGGTGGTGACCTGCTCGGTCACGTCCTCGAGCTGGACGGTCGCGCCGGCCACCGGGGTGCCCCAGGGGTCCTTGACCGTGCCCGACATCGTGGGCGGGTCGCTGCAGGCGGTGAGGGCGGCCACGAGGGCGAGGAGGGAGGGGAGGCGGCGCATGGGACCTCGGTCGGCGGAGGAGGGGGAGAAGGGGCGCGGGCGGACCATCTGCGGGCGAGGCCGAGCGGGTGGGACCATCGGCGGGCGGGACCATCGGCGGGCGGGACCATCGGCGGGTGGGACCAGGCGCGGTCGGAACCATCGGCGGGCGGCGTCGGGCGGTCCGGGGCGGCGGGGCGCGCCGCGGGCGAGGTGGGGCCGGAGCTTGACCTTCTGCGGCGCCCGCTATCCCGGGCCCCGGCGCGGCGGGGGCTTCAGCGGCGCGCGGCGAGCGCGTCGCGCAAGCTGCGCAGGTCGAGGGTGCCGGCTTGGGCAAAACGGGCCACCACACCGGCGCCCAGGCGGGCGAGCCCGAGCAGCTGCTGGATGCGGGTGGCGAGGAAGCGCTGGCGCAGCACCAGCTCGGGGCTGCCGCTGCGGGCGCCCTCGATCAGCTTGAGCGCCAGCTCGAGCCGGCGCACGACGTCTTCGATGAGCCGCAGCTCGCGCTCGCGGAAGACCCGCATCACCAGGCTGAGGATGTCGGTCTCGGCCTCGAAGCGGCGCTTGCGATCCACCGGCTCTTCGGCCCGGCGGATCACGCCCCAGGCCAGCAGCTCTTGGATGGTCATGCTGACCGAGCCCGCGCTGAGATCAGTGGCCGCGACGATCTCTTCGGCGCAGAGCGGGCTGCGGCTGAGGTAGAGCACCGTCCAGACCTTGCCCATGCTGGGCTTGAAGTTCCAAAAGCCCATCAGCTCGCCGATCGTGTCGCCCACGATCGAGATCGCGCGCCGGGTCGCCTCGTCGACGTCGGCGGGCGCCTGGCCCTCGGGCCCGCCCTCGGCGAGCGGCGGCGGGGAGTGCGTCGCGGTGGGCATCATCGTGGTGCGCCGCCTCTGCTGCGGGGGAGGAGGTGGGCGGCGCGCCCTCCTGGCCGCCACCCGCGCGTCCATCCTACCACAATTCCTCACCGGC
>JBJONS010000372.1:0-13684 GCA_046051725.1 Pseudomonadota bacterium
TGCCAGCCCTCGCCGCCGGCCGGGGTGAAGCGGGCGGGCTCGACCCGGCAGCTGGCCTCGACCGCGCTGCCTGCGGCCGACCCGCCGAAGAGCCACCGCCCCTCGACCGCGAAGGTGGCGCGCTCGGCGCCGATCACGTGGGGGGCGCTCGGCTTGGCGCTGACCGCCATGCGCTCGGGCACGAACTCTTCGACGTTGAAGCTCAGCTCGCCGACCGGGCGGTCGGCGACCTCGAGGCGCGCGTGGTAGCGCCCCGTGGCGGCGAAGTCGGCGAGGCCCAGATCGGCGGTGAAGTGGCCGTTGGCGTCGGGCGTGAGCGCGATCCGGCGCAGCTCGCTGCCGCGGGCGTCGATGAAGCGGGCCACCGCGCGGGGCAGGGCCTCGGGCAGCCCACCCTCCCCGTCCCGCAGCACTCCGGCGAGGTGCACGGTCTCGCCCGGGCGGTAGACCCCGCGGTCGGTGTAGAGGCCGGCGCGGTAGGCCACCGGCTCGCCGCCGGTCGACCAGGGCTCGCCCTGGGTCTCGGCGTCGCTCTGCAGCAGCAGATCTTCAAAGCGCAGAAAGGTGAGGTCGGCGCCCTTCTGGGCGATGATCGCAAACGCCTCGGAGGAGTCGAGCTCGTCGGCGGAGAACTGCAGCGCGCAGTGGCCGTCGCCGCCGGTGAGGCAGCGGCCGAGCACCTGGCCGCTCGGGCGGACCGCCTTGAGCTCGACCCCGCTCGACGGGCCGCCGGTGTGGACGTCGCGCACCCACAGCCAGAGGGGCGCGGGCACCCGCAGGCCGTCCTCGTCGACCGACGATTGGCCCCGCTTGGCGATGATCTGGTGATCGGTCAGCACGAGGCGGGCCGCGTCGACCGCCGACCCGCTGCGGATCGTGACCTCGTAGACCCCCTGGCCCGCGTTGGGCACGAGGCTGGCGAGGTCGAGGTACTGCGTGCTGGGCTGATCCTCGCGCATCGGGATCAGCACCTCGGTCCGGACCAGGGTCACCGCGGTGCGCGCGTCGGCCTGCTCGGTGCCCGACAGCCAGAACACGAGGTTCTCGGGGGGCACGTGCCGCACCTCGACCTCGACCTTGTCGACGTTGAGCGTGCGGACCGGGAGGCTGCGCCAGGCGCTGCGCGGCAGGTAGCGGCCGGTGCTGACGAACTCGACCGCCGGCGCCCGCCGCGGGACCTCGAGCTGCCGGCTCAGGTCGGCCGGCAGCTGGCCGCCGTCGATGGTCCGCAGCCCGCCGGTCAGCGACAGATCGTAGACGCCGCGGGAGAAGTCGCCCATGATGCGGAAGCCGGCCGGGCCGGGGGTCACCGTGAAGGGCACCGCCGGGCTGATCTGAATCGCGCTGGCGATCGCGTCGGCGTCGGGCATGCAGCGCTCGTGCACGTACCAGGACTCGTAGCTGTCGCGGTCCCAGTACCAGCGCTCCTCGCCGGCGCTCGGGTCTTTGCAGACGACCTCAAAGTAGAAGCCGGACAGGCCCTCTTTGACCAAGACGGCCAGCACCTCGACCGGCGGCGCGTCACTGAGCGCGACGGTGGCGGTCGCGGCCGGGGCGAGCAGCGCGCCGTCCTCGGCGAAGGGCACGCCCGCGGCGAGGCTGACCTGCAGCGGCCCCGCGACGAGGGCGCCCGGGTCGCGTGAGCTGAGGCGCACGGTGCGCCCATCGGCCAGCAGCGCGCCCGAGAAGCGCAGCGTCCCGCCCCCGGGGCCGCGGAGCTCGACCTTCGGCAGCACATCTTCGGCGCGCACCGCGCCGGTGAAGCGCAGATCGACCTCCATCACGCCGTCTTTGGGAGAGAAGCGCCGCGGCGAGGCCCGGAGCAGGCCGAAGTCGGGCGTGCGGAAGCTGTGGCTCCAGGCGTCGGGCGCAGGCGGGCTCAACAGCTCGGCGCCGCGCTGCAGCCCGGTGACGGTGAGCTGGTACTCGGTGCCCGGACGCAGGCCGACCTTCGGCCGCAGCTCGATGACATCGACGCCGACGACCACCGCCTCGACCTCGACCGCCGGGCTCAGGGTCCAGCGCAGCGCCTCGCCGGCCGGGCCGCCGACCTGCTCAGCGGCGAACATCGGCGCGGTGAGCCGGACCTGCAGGGCCTGCGGCACGCCGCCGGCCGGCCCGATGACCTGGATGCGGCGCAGCGGCCCGTCGAGGACCGCCCCGGGGGCCATCGCGCCCTCTTCAACCAGATCGCCGTCCTCGGCGTCATCTCGATCACAGGCGGCCAGCCCCATCGCCGCACAGAGCACCGCCCCCACACCCACGACCGCGCGCGCGCGCGGCCACCAGCCCGAAATGCCCATCGAAGCCTCCTCGACGCGGTGGGGCGGCCCGCCGCGGACCCGGCCCCCTATCGCAGCGGACCGGCCCCCATCCGGACCCGACCCTGCGCCGCGGCGACAGCAAAAGCCGGGCCAGGCTCCCGATCCGCGGACCCGCTCAGGGGGCGCCGAGGCGCCGCCGCACCACCAGGCCAATGCCGAACAGCGCCCCGAAGAGCAGCCCGAGCGCCGGCGCCCGGCCCAGCCGCAGCTCGGCGCGGGCGGGGAGGCGCCGACGGGCGTCCTCATCCCACAGGCCCGCCCCGGGCAGGTCGCCCTCGGCCAGGGTGGCCTTCGCGCCGTAGAGCGCCACCAGCGCCTTGAGAAATCCGATGTCGGGGGCGATCTCGTTGAGCTCGGGGTCCCGCGCGCTGACCGCGAAGACGGTCTCAGCGCGCTCGGCGGCCAGCGGGCCGCTGCGGACCTCGACCCGGTGCGCGCCCTGCTGGGTCGGCTGCAGGGTCAGGGTCACCTCACCCGCGGCGTTGGTGCGCAGGCTGAGGGGAGAGGTCGTGCCATCGGGCGCGCGCACGAGGCCGTCGACCTGGGCGTCGGGCTTCGGTCCGTAGGCCGCGTCGCGCACCTTGATGGTCACGCGCAGCTCTTCGCCAACCAGGGCGTTCTCGCGCGAGGGGCTGACCACGACCCGCCGGTCCTCGGGATCGGCGACCAGCCAGCGCAGCGCGTTCTTCCAGAAGCGCAGGTAGGCTTGGTTGCCCTTGCCCTGCGCCACCTCCGAGAACGACCACCGCCAGCTCGCGTCGACCATCAGGGCGGCGCTGCGCCCCTCGCCGACCTCCCCCACCGTCAGCACCGGCAAGGGCTGTCCGCCCACCTTCATCGTCGGGTGCTCGAGCAGGACCGCGGCGCCCTCGGCCGGTCCAAGCGACAGGTTCAAGCCGTCCATCGGCGGCAGGGCCGACCAGGTCGCCGCCGTCTCGTCGGGATCGCTGGCCAGGCGGGTCAGGGGGTGGGCCCGCCCCGCGGTGGTCAGCGCCGGGGTGAACCGCTCCTCGGCGGCCTTCATGCCGTCGAGGCCGAGCCGCACCGGCAGCACGCCAGCGACCGGGGTGCCCGCGTAGCCGCCCAGATCGAAGCTCAGCGCGCCGCCGACCATCATCAGCGCCCCGCCGCGGGTGACGTACTCTGCGATGTTTTGCAGCAGCGCAGGTGCCGCGTAGGCGTCGAAGTACGGCCCGTAGTTGAAATTCTGGAGGATCACAAGGTCAAAAGTGCTCAGATCTTCCGAGAACAGCCGCTCGTAGGGGAACTCGATGAGCGAGAGCTCAGACGGGCTCCAGCCGGCCAGCACATCGGTGGTCGAGCGGAGGATGAAGAAGCTCACCAGATCGACGGACTGGTCTTCTTTGAGCAGCAGGCGCAGGAACTTCTGGTCGTAGCTCGGGCTCCCGCTCACCTGGAGCACCCGGGTCCGGTCGCGCACGACCCGCACCACCACGGGGTAGGTGTTGTTCCCCGGCACCGCGTCTCCGCTCAAGACCGGCACCGACAGCTCCCATGCGAAGCGGCCGACCTCCCGCGGGGTGACCGTGAACCGCGCCTCGGCGCGGCCCTCTTCGTCGAGGCTGACCTGCTGCTGCTCGACCACTTGGCCGCCCGTCGACAAGCTGACCGGGATGGTCTGCCCCGGCGCGCCGCGCAGCTGGGCCCGCAGGTCGAAGGGGGTGCGCAGGAAGGCGAAGCCGCCCGAGACCACCTCTTCGATCGCCAGATCGGTCAGCGTGGCGCCCGAGCCGATCGGGACGATGGTGAGCGGGCCGGGCAGCGCGGGCACCAGATCGGCGCGCAGGCGGCCCTCTCCGGCCGCCTCGCGGACGGCCCGCCGCAGCGGGCCGCGGTCGATGCCATCGGTCAACACCACGACCCCGCGCAGGCGCTCGCCGAGGTGGCGGTCGGCGATCGCGGCCAGCGCGACGCCCAGATCGCTGTGGTGGCCGTCGTACTTGACCGGCACGCCCGGGGTCAGCTCGGCGCCGAAGGTGTAGACCTCGACCGGCCCGTCAGCCTGCAGCGCGTCGAGCTGGGCCTGCACCGCCGCCGCGCGGGGCGCCCCGCCCTCCTCGACCGCCATCGACGCGCTGCCGTCGACGAGCACGACCACCCGGCCGCGCTCTTCCCGCCCCGCCTCGGCGACCAGCCGCGGATCGCAGAGGGCGAGGGCCAAGGCGGCGGCCGCAGACCCGAAGACGACGCCGTCGACGACCTTCCCGCGCAGCCCACGGGCCCGGGCGACCATCAGGCCTGTGGCGGCGACGGCGAGGCCGGCCGCGAGCGCGCAGGTGAGCGGCGGCGCGCCCCAGACCAGCTGCGCGGCGCCGGGCCAGGCGCCTCCCCACCACCAGCTCATCGGCGGTCCCCCGCCGGCAGGCGCAGGTCTTGGAGCTTGCCCTCGCGGAGCAGCTCCGCGACGTGGGCCTGGTCGTGCTTGTAGTTGCTGGTCAGGGCGTACATCACGAGGTTGACGCCGAGCTTGATCGCCTCGCGGCGCTGCTCTTCGCCGCCGGGGACCGGGAAGTGCTTGGAGCGACCGTCGGGCCCGCGGTCGAGCGCGCCGCTGAGGTCGTTGGGCATGTACATCATCGGGGTGACCGGCCCGACCGAGACGCCCTCGAGCGCCGCGCCGCGGTCGGTGCGGCCCAGCGGGCGGTCGAGCAAGAAGAAGGCGCGGAACACGCTGTGATCGCCGGGCAGCGGGGCCATCGGGCGGGTCGGGAACAGCGTCGCGGCCAGCTTGCGCACCGAGCGGGCGAAGGGGCTGTCCGGCGAGCCGCTCGCGTCATCGCACAGCAAGAAGCCGCCGTAGGACAAGAAGCGGCGGAGCTGCTCGACCGCCACCGGGCTCAGCTCGGGCAGCGCGCCCTCGCCGATGAGCACGCAGAAGGGGTGCTCAAAAAGCTGTGGATCTTCGGGGCTCAGCGCCACCGAGCGGGGGTTGGCCTCGACCGAGGTGGCCTCGATGAGCTCATACAGCAGGCGCTGCCACGCGCCGGGCCGGCTCAAGCTGCCGCGGAGGAGCGTGAGCTCGCAGACGTCCTGCTGGCTGGGCGCGCCAAAAGCGGCCGCACCCCGGGGGAGCAGCAAGGCCGGCAGCGCCGCGCCGAGCGCGAGCAGGCCCCGGCGGCTCATCGGGAGCGGGCGGGCGCCGGGGCGGAGGTCAAGCGGCGCGGACATCGGGCTCCTCGGCGGGCGGTGCGGCCCGGTCGCGCCACCAGGCGAGCGCGCCCTGCAGCAGCAGCAGGCCGAGCGCCGCCCACAGCAGCGGCCGGCTCAGATCCAGGCGGACCACGAAGGCCTCGGGCGCGACCTCGGCGGCCACCGCGAGCAGGCCCGGGCCGCGCTGCACGTCCGACTCGACCGGATCGGTGTTCACGGCCACCCAGGCGAGCGGCGGCGCGCCGGGCAGCTCGACGGCGTAGGCGCCGGCCTTGGCCGGGGTGAAGCTCAGGCTGTCGCCGGTGCGCTGGGTCGGGACCGGGCCGTCGGGCCCGGTGACGCTGACCTCGTCGACCGCGCCGCCCAACGGGATCCGCAGCGGGGCGCCGACCTGGCCGACGAGGCGCTCGCCCGCCCCGCCCGCCTGGCCGCCGAGCTGGCCAACCAGGCGCTGGATCAGGGGCATAAAGGCCGACTGCAGGCAGAGGTCGCCCCAGCCCAGATCGATGGTGCCGGTCAGCAGCAGCACCCGGCCCCGGCCGACCGACCGCTCGAGCAGCAGGGGCACGCCCGCCTCGGTGCGCAGCAGCACCGTCGCGCCCTCGACCGGCTCGATCTCAAAAAGCCGGCGCCAGCGCGCGGCGCCGAAGCTGGCCCGGCCGCCCCGCGAGAACGGCTTGAACAGCGGCAGGCTGGTGTCGGGCAGGGCGGTGGGGGCGCCGCGGTCATCGCCGCCGAGCGGCACCACGCGCCCCAGCCGACCCGGCAAGATGCCGCCCAGCGCGGCGTTGTAGGCGTCGGCGGTCACGTTGTCGCCGAGGCTGATGACCAGCCCGCCGCCGGCTTGCAGGAAGGGCGCGAGCTCGCCGAGCAGCGGCGCGGGGTCCGACACGTTGGCCAAGAAGGCCACCCGGTGCACCGCCGGGTCGAGGGTCGAGATGCCGACCGGCGTGGTGATCTCGGGGCGGACGCCCCCGCGGGCGCCGCCGGCCGGCCCCCAGGGGGCGAGGGCCCGCTCCAAAAAGTAGACCTCAGACGCGGCGGCGGTGTGGCCCGGGTCGCCGTCGACCACCAGCACCCGGCTGGCGCCCACCCGCGGCAGGTGGAAGGCGAAGACGTCGTCGGCCGGCAAGGCCGGGTCGCGCAGGCGGGCGATGCCGACCCCGCCCTCGTTGCTGCGGGGCACGGTCACGCGCTCTTCGGCGCTGCTGCGGGGGGCCACCTCGACGAAGGTGGTGATCTCGACACCGCCGGGCAGCTCGACCACCAGGGGCACCTCGGCGGCGGTCACGCCGTGGTTGACCACCACGAGGCGCACGCTGCCGCCCTCGAGGCCCTCGCCGTACTCCGCCTCGGTGATGTGGAGGTTCGCCGGCGCCTCGGCCGAGAAGACCACGGGCTCGAGGCCGACCTCTTGCCGGGCGAGCAGGTCGAGCTCGGAGCGGGCCGCCTCGACCGCGACCGGGCCGGCCTCGTCGGTCAGCACCACGAGGGTGCCACCCGCGCCGTCGAGCAGGCGGCGGCCCAGCCGCAGCGCGCCGGCGAGGTCGGTGGCGCCCTGGCCCTGGCGCACCTGGGCGAAAGCGGCCTGCAGCGCGCCCGGATCGGCGGTCAGCTCGGGCGTGAGCGCGAGGGCCGGCGAGCCGACGCTGACGATGCCGGCGCGGGTGCCCTCGGGCAGCGCGGCGAGCCGACGGCCCAGCTCGGCCCGGGCCCGCGCCGCGAGGCTGTCCTCGCCGCCGTCGGGGCGCAGGTCCATCGACAGGCTGTCGTCGATGAGGAAGACGACCGGCCCGCGGGGGCCGCCGTCGCGGGGGTCACCTGGCCAGCGCAGCTCGGGGCCCGCGACCGCGAGGATGACGGCCAGCAGGGCAATGAGGCGGAGGATCAACAGCGGCAGGTCTTGGACGCGCTGGCGCCGCCGCTGCAGCTGCTGCAGGCGCTGCAACAGGAGCATCGCGCCGTAGGGCACGTCATCCTGGGGCCGCCGGCGGGCGAGGTGAGCCAGCAGCGGCCCCGCCACCAACACGAGCAGCCCGAGCGCGGCGGGGGCGAGCAGGGCTGGGGTCATGCGCGCCCCGCGAGCAGGCGCCCGAGCAGCGGCACCATGTCGGCGTCGGAGGGGGCGAGCAGGTGCAGCCCGCGGGCGCTCACCACCGCGGCCCGCACCTCGCGGAGGTAGCCCTCGACCACCGCGGCGATCCCGGCGGCCACGTCGGCCGGATCGGCCGGCAGCGCGGGGCCGCCCTCCGGCGAGCGGTAGCGCGCGGGGCCGTCCATCGCGAAGCGCCACTCGGCCGGGTCATGCACGTGCAGCACCCGCAGGTCGACGCGGTGCTCGCGGAAGCCGGCCATCACCGGGGCCCAGGCGGCCGGCTCCTCCATCAGATCGCTGATGAGCACGACCAAGGTGCGCGGGCGCAGGCGGGCCCCCACCTCGCGCAGCCCCGCGGCGAGCTCGGCCCGGCCGTCTGGGCGGGCGCTGGCCAGCACGCCGAGGATGCGGGCCAGCTGGGGCTCCCCGGCCCGCAGGGGCAGGTAGGGCCACCGCACGTCGGCGCCGCCGAGCACCTGCAGGCCGACCGGCTCGCCCCGCCGGGCCATCGCCCAGGCGAGCGACGCGGCCAGCACCACCGCGTAGCCCCACTTGCTGCCGTCCAGCGGCGGGCGGCGCGCGGCGCCGCGGGGCCAGGCGCTGGCCTTGCCGGTGAGCAGGTCGGCGCTGGCGTCGAGCACCACGAGGCAGCCGAGCTCGTCCTCGGCGCGGTGCCGCCGGACCACGAGGCGGTCCGAGCGCGCCGCGACCCGCCAGTCGAGGTCGCGCAGCGGATCGCCGGGGCTGTACTCTTTGTAGTCGGCGAACTCGACGTTCGAGGTCACCCGACGGCTGGCGTGCACGCCCAGGCGCAAGCCCTCGACCTGCTGGCGGGCGCGCAGGCTGAGCGTGGTGATCCGGTGGATGACCTCCGGATCCCAGGGGCCGTCGGCGGGGAGGCTCACGTGAGCGCGGCCCCCGCCAGGGTCGCGACCAGGGCCGGCGCGGTCTGCCCCTCGGCCTCGGCCTGGAAGTTCAACAGCACGCGGTGGCCCAGCACGAGGGGCGCGACCGCGGCCAGGTCGGCCATGCGCACGACCTCGTGGCCGTGCAGGGCCGCCCGGGCCTTGGCCCCGAGCACCAGGTACTGGCTGGCCCGGGGGCCCGCGCCCCACTGGACGAAGCGCTGCACCAGCGGGTGCGCCGCCGGACCGGGGCGGGTCGAGCGCACGAGGCGCACCGCCGCCGACACCACGTCGGGGCTCACCGGGATGCGCCGCACGAGGCCCTGCAGCGCGAGCAGATCGGCGCGGCTGAGCACCGGGCGCACCTCGGCCTCGGCCGCGCCGGTGGTGCGCTCGACGATGGCGATCTCTTCGGCCTCGGACGGGTAGCCGACGGTGACCGAGAACATGAAGCGGTCGAGCTGCGCTTCGGGCAGGGGGTAGGTGCCCTCTTGCTCGATGGGGTTCTGCGTGGCGAACACCAAGAAGGGCGCGTCCAGCGGGCGGGTCTGGCCGGCCGCGGTCACCGCGCCCTCGGCCATGGCCTGGAGGAGCGCCGCCTGGGTCTTCGGAGGGGTCCGGTTGATCTCATCGGCCAGCAGCAGGTTCGTGAAGATCGGCCCCGGCATGAACCGCAGGGTGCGCCGCCCGCTGGCCCGCTCTTCTTCGAGCACCTCGGTGCCGGTGATGTCGGCGGGCATCAGGTCGGGCGTGAACTGCACCCGGTTGAAGGCGAGGCCGAGGGCCTGGGCCGTGGTGTTCACCAGCAGCGTCTTGGCGAGGCCGGGCACGCCGACGAACAGGCAGTGGCCCCGGGCGAGCAGCGCGACGAGCATGGCGTCAACCACGTCGCTCTGGCCGACGATGCGCGCGCCGATGGCCGCGCGCAGGTCGGCGCCCACCCCGGCGAGCCGGTCGAAGAGGGCGCCGTCATCCAGACCAGCGAGGGCATCGGGAGCAGCGGAGGCAGCGGGCTCGGACACGGGGGCTCCTGGGGCCATCGACTCAGCGGGGGGAGGAGGCGCTCGCCCCGGCGACAGCGCCGCCGGTCTCGAGCAGGCGGACGTAGCGGAGGTGCCGGGCGGCGGCCTCGGCCTTGCCCGCCCGCCCATACAGCGTGGTGAGCGCGCGCTGCACGTCGATGTCGTAGGGGTTCAAGTCGTGGGCGGCGCGGAAGGCGCCGAGGGCAGAGGGATCACCCTGGGCCATCAGCAGCCGCCCGCGGGTCTTTTGGAGGAGGGCATGCTCGGGGTACATGCCGAGGCCCTCGTCGACCAGCTGCAGGGCCCGGCCCGGCTCCCGGAGCGCCTCGTAACAGTCCGCCTGCCGGGCCAGCAGCAGCGGCGAGGTGGGCGTGCTCGGGTCGATGGCCTTGGCGTACTCCACCAAGGCGGCGCGGGGGTGCCCCGCCTCACGCAGCAGGTCACCCAGCCGGTAGAAGCGCTGCAGATCGGGTCGGCCGGCGAGCAGCGGGTCGCTGGCGGTCTCATCGCCGCCGCCGTCGAGCACGACCGGGAGGGTGGCGAGCTGCTGGGCCACCAGGGGCTGGGTGCGCAGCCACGCGACCCAGCTCAGGCGGAAGGCCTCAAAACTCGGCTGCCCGGCCAGCTCGGCGAAGACCTGCATGGGGTCGTCGCCACCGGCGACCCGGTCCATCAGCACCGGCAGGGCGTCGGGCCCGGCCCGCTCGATGAGCAGCTGGACCATGGTCGCGACCTGCCCGAAGGCCAGCGCGGCCTCTTCACCCGAGTCGAGGTAGGCCATCGAGCGGGCGAACTTCTCGAAGGGCACGAACTCGCCGGTCTGGACGGCCTTCGCGAGCAGGCTCTCGGTGTGGGCGCCCAGCCGACCCGAGCGGTCGCCGCGCCAGCGGCCCTCGAGGTGCTTGGCCAAGCCCTCTTGCAGCCAGACCGGAGCGCGGTTGCCGGTGCGGTAGGCGACCACGAGGTGGATGTACTCGTGGGCGACCGTGTCCTTCCAGGCGTAGCCCCGCGACAGGGCCCGGGGGCTGGTCAGCAAGAGCCGGGTCCATTTCGACAGCGCGATGACGCCGGTCGTGCGCACGCTCTCGGGGGGCAAGCCGCTCGCGCCGATGAAGCGCGTGGCGGTGGGAAAGATGTCCAGCACGATGTCGTGCGCGGGGCCGCCCCCAAAAAGCGCGTCGTACGCGGCGCGCGAGGCGACCAGGGTCTCGACCGCCTCTTCGGCGAGGATGGCGTCGAGGCCGGGCGCGTAGCGCACCGCCACGCCTGCGCCGCCCTGCTCAACCATGCCGCGGGCTGACTCGACGGTGGCCCGGTACGGCGCCTCGCCCTCATCGGGGCCCGCCCCCGCGGCGCCCGCCTCGACGAGGCGCGCCACCGCGCCATAGTCACCTCGATGGAAGGCGATCCACAGGTCGGCGCGCTGGGCCTCGGCTCCGCCCAGGCGCGCCCGTTCCTTCACCGCGCACTCGAGGTGGAAGCGGTCGAGGCAGTCCTCGAGCTCACGCAGCCCGGCCCGCGCGGGGCTCGCGACGAGCAGCGCGACCAGCCCGGCCACCACGGCCAATCGCTGCGGACGGACCGGGCTCATTGGCGCACCAGCTCTTCGAAGTAGCGCTGCTTGAGCGCCTCGTACTCTTCAGGCACATCACCGGACATGCCCTCGAGCAGGGCCCGGCGGTAGGCCTCGGGGGTGCGGAAGGCCTCGGGCGGCGGGATGAGGAGCTGATCCTGACCGGCCGACGAGTCGCCCTCTTCCTTGCCGTTGGGCTGGTCTTGCTGCTGCTGGCCGCGCATCTCGCGCTGGGCCTGCTGCTGCTGCTGCTGCTGTTGCAGCGCCTGCTGCAGCGCCTCGCGGGCGGCCTTGACCTGGTCGGCCGCCGCGCCCTGGTTGCCCTCGGCCTTCATCGCCTCGCCCTGGGAGAGGGCGTCTTCGGCCCGCTCCATCGACTCGCCGGCCCGCTCCATCTCGGCGGTCGCCTTGCCCTGGGCGGTGGGCAGCGCGCGCTCGACCCGTCGGAGCTCGCCCTCGAGCTGTTCGCGCCGCTCGGCGAGCTCGGACTGGCGGGCGCTGAGCTCGCGGGCGGCCTCCTGCACCTCGGGCGGTTCGGACTCTCCCTCTTGGGCCATCGGCTCGAGCAGCTCGCGCAGCAGGCGGAGCTGGGCGACCGCGCCGGCGGCGGCGGCCTGGGCGGCGGGGAGCGCGGCGGGGCTCGGCTCGCCCGGCGCCCGGGAGCGGGCGGCCTCGGCGCCGAGGAGCCGGCGGGCGGCCTCGGTCAACGGAGTGGCCCCCAAGGTGCGGTCCAGCGCCCCGACCGGGTCCCGGCCGCGCACCGGCGCCTCGACGGCACGAGACTCGCCGATCGCGCGCTCTGCGCGCCGCAGCACGTCAATCCGGTAGCCGCGGCCGTCGCCGACCGCCGCTTCGAGCGCGTCGGCCTGGCTGAGCAGCTCGCGCAGCGCCTTGTCGATCATGGCCCAGGCGGCGACCTCCTCGCCGACCTCGTCGCCGAGGTCTTCGCGCTTTTTGCGCAGCTGCTCGGCCAGGGCCCGCTGATCGGCCTCGAGCTTCTCCATGCCCTCGAGGGTCTTCTTGAGCGCGTCTTTGAGCTCGTCGGCGTCCTGCTGCTGGCTGGCCATGCGGTCGCCGAGGCTCTCGGACATCTGCTGGAGCTGCTCGGCGAGCTGCTTCATCAGCTCGCGGGCGTCCTCGACCCGGCCCTCTTCGAGGGCGGCGCGGATCTGGTCCATCAGCTGGCTCGCCTCGCCGGTCCGGGAGTTCACGAACTCCTTGAGGTCGGCGTCAGACAGCGCGGCCGCGGCCTTGTTGAGCGCGTCGAGCATCCGGGTGAGCTGGTCGAGGCGGGCGAGCAGCTCGCCGATCTCGGCCTTGTCGGCCACCGCTGCCAGCTCGCGGGCCTCGGCGGCCACGTTGTCGGCGGCCTCGCTGAGCTCTTGGAGCGCCACCGCCCGCAGCGCCGCGTCGATCACGTAGATCGCCTGCTCGAGCGCCAGCACCAGATCGGCCTGCAGCGCGCTGACCTGGGCGGTGTCGGCCGGGGTGATGCTGCGGCCCGAGCCCGGCTCCCATGTGGTGAGCACAAAGCGGTAGAGGCGGCCGGCGTCGGCGAAGACCTCGTCGAGCAGCGGACCGTCGAGGGTGCCCGCGCCCTCATCGCCCCATTGGGCCGCGCGCAGCCGCGCGACCTCGTCGAGGCGGCCCTGCGCGCCCTCGGCCCACCGCATCGCCGCGGAGGCCTCGGCCGCCGGCGGCGACGGATCGAGCAGGTGCGCGGCGAGCACGTCGACCAGCGCGTCGCGGAGCTTTTGGAGGTAGGCCTCGAGCCGCTCGCCCTGCCCGCGGGGGCCGAGCGGGGTGATCTCGAGCGTCGCAGAGGCCCCCTTCTTGTTGCCCGCGCCCACGTCGTTGTCGTAGGCGACGATGCGCAGCTTGGACCGCTGGCCGATCGGCAGCCCGAGCTGGCGGGGGCTCAGGCCCAGCACCCCCTGGACCTCGCGGGGCTGGTCGAGCAGCTCGCGCAGGGGGACCTCGCGGAGGTTGCCCTGCTCGTCCTCGATCTCGACCGCCAGCTTGGTCACGCCGAAGTCGTCTTGGACCGAGAACGCGACGCCCAGCGGGGCGTCGGCGGCCGGCGTCGGGCCAGGGGGCCGCTCGAGAGCGACCACGGGGGCGGCGTCCTCGTCGACTTCGACCTTGTAGTCGGGGCTGAGCACCCGGGCCTCGCCCTGGGCGAGCGCGAACCGCCAGGTGCCCGCCCGCTCGACGGTGAGCGTGGCCAGCAGCTCGCGGCCGGCGACCAGATCGGCGGGGCCCAGCACCTGCCCGTCGAGCTCGAGCGCGGCGCTGTCGTAGCGCTCGAGCGTGCGGGCCCGGACCTCAACCACCGTGCCCACCGGCGCGTGGATCGTACCGTCGCTGTTCTTCACGGTGACCGGAGGGTTGCCCGTGTGCGCCGGAAAGACGTAGCGGAGCTCAATGTCACCGACAACGGCCCGCACGTTGGGATCGACGGGCGCCGCGCCTTCGACCGGCGCGCCGCCCGGCGCCACGGCCATCGCCAGCGCATCGACCGGGCCCACAGGGGCGAAGAGGGCCGCCAGCACGGTGAGGAGGACCGCGCCCGCGGCGATGAGCCCCGGCAGGCG
>JBJONS010000373.1:0-2766 GCA_046051725.1 Pseudomonadota bacterium
CGGGCGCGGGCGTCGCGGCCTCGGGCGCGGGTGGCGGGGCCTCGGGCGGCGGGGACGCGGGCGGCGCGGCTTCAGGCGGCGCGGGCGGCGGGGCCTCGGGCGGGCCGGCCGCGGGCTGCACAGGGCTTGCAGCGGGAGGGGCCTCATCCTGCGCCAGGGCGAAGCCTGGAATCAGAACGAGATAGGCGGAGAGTCCAAGGCGGGGGAGCGCAGGCACGGGCAGAAACCCTCCACAGACCCGCTGCTAACCACATCCGCGGCCGCGCCCAAGGGGGCGCCGACGGCTCCGCGCGCGCGAAGGCGCTGCCACGGGCCCGCAGGAGGGGCTACGATCCCCGGGCCGCCCCAGCCACGGAGCTCCCCTTGCGCGTCCTGCTCATCAACCCCGCGATGAACCTCCAGAAGCTCGGCCGGTTCGCCGGGCTGCTCGAGCCCATGCCCTGCATCGGCCTCGCCTACATCGCCGCGGCGCTCGAGCAGCACGGCGATTTCGTGCGGGTCATCGACATGTTCGCCGAGAAGCTGTCGGGCGAAGACGTGGTCGACAAGGCGGTGGCCTTCGCGCCCGAGCTGGTGGGCATGACGGTGCTCACCCCCTCGGCGCCGGTCTGCGCGGCGCTGTCCAAGGCCATCCGGGCGCGCCTGCCCAACGTCAAGATCGTCTGGGGCGCTGTGCACGCCGACGTCTTCGCCGCCGAGATCGTGGCGGCCGGCGAGGCCGACTTCTGCGTGCACCACGACGGCGAAGAGACGATCTGCGAGCTGGTCGACGCGCTCGAGTCGGCCGAGTCCGACCTGTCGTCGGTCGACGGCATCACGTGGAAAGACAGCCACGGCACGGTGGTCACGAACAAAGAGCGGGCGCTCAACCGCGACCTCGACAACCTGCCCTGGCCGGCCTGGCACCTCTTCCCCTACCACCGCTACGGCCTGCTCCCCTTCGCCGACTTCGCCAAGCCGGTGCTGACGATGACCGGCTCGCGCGGCTGCCCCTACCGCTGCGACTACTGCAGCCTGATCAACACCGGCGGCAAGGTCTACCGCAAGCGCGATCCGTTCAAGATCGTCGATGAGTACGAGTACCTCGTCGACCGGTTCGGGGTGAAGCAGATCGGCTTTGTCGACCCGATCTTCCCGCTGGTGAAGAAAGACCTGCAGCCCTTCTGCGAAGAGCTGGTCAAGCGCGGCCTCGACCAGCGCTGCAAGTGGCTCAGCGAGACGCGGGCCGACCGCCTCGACAAAGAGACCTGCGACCTCATGTACTGGGGCGGCTGCCGCCGGGTGCTGATGGGCATCGAGTCGGGCAGCGACATGCTGCTCGGCAACGTCAACAAGAACATCACCACCGCCAAGGTGCGCGAGGGCGTGGCCAACGCCAAGTCGGCCGGCATCCAGACCGTCGGCTTGTTCATGATCGGCATGCCCGGCGAGACGCCCGAGATGACCAAAGAGACGGTCGAGTTCGCGGTCGACCTCGACGTGGACTTCGCCAAGTTCGCGATCACCGTGCCCTTCCCGGGCTCGGCGCTCTTCCGCGACCGCTGGCAGAAGGACCTCTTCCGCGACGACTGGGAGAACTACACCACCTTCAACCCCGACCCCGACCGGCTGATCTACCACCCGCCCGGCTACGATCCCGAGCTGCTCATCAAGATGCAGAGCTGGGCGCTGCGGCGCTTCTACATGCGGCCGGCCCAGGTCAAGCGGCAGATGATCGACCTGCGCACGATCTCGCCGAAGATGCTGCTGTACGGGCTCTACGGCATGGCGGTCTGAGGCGAGGCGCAGCGGGTCGCACGGGGCAAGCCCGGATGCCGCGCCGCGCGTGCGCACGGGGGGCTCCGGGCCTCCCGCGCGGGTCCGGGCGAACCCGGACCCCTGATCGGCACGAGCCTGTCAAGTCCGGTGATGGATCTTCCGTACCCAGGTGGGAGCGGTGGCCCGTGCGGGTCGCTGAAAACGCCACCCAGGACGGAGGTCAGCCACATGGCTGCGACGAGCCCATCGGGCGCCCAGAGCGAGAAGCAGACCATCATCCGCGAGCTCGCCGAGGACCTGCGCGCCGCCGCCGCCGAGGGCGCGGCCTTTGAGGCCGCCTGCATCGCCGGCATGCTGGTCGGGATGGGCGTCAAGGTCAACGTGCGGGGCGAGTCCGAGGCCCTGTGGTCGGCCGCGCGGGACGAGGCCCAGCGCCTCGAGGTCAACTGGCTCGAGCGGCTGCCCGGCGCCATTCAGCTCGGGCCCGAGGTCCAGCTCTCGCTGCTCATCGACATGGACGAGCTGTGCGCCGGCTTCGCCTGGCTCGGCGCCATGCCGCCCGCCGTGCGGGCCGAGCTCGACATGGTCACGCTCACGATCAAAGAGCACAGCGCGGCCTTCTCGGCCGTGCGCCGGGTGGCCCAGCAGCACGTCGCCGCCTACCGCGAGGCCGGCTTCCGCAGCCCGGCCGTGGCGCTGTGGTCGGCGGTGCTCGCCGGCGGAGACGAGCCGGCCGAGGGCTGAGCCGGCCGCCGCTGCGTCGACAACTGTTGACGGCGATCCCACCGGAGAGATCGCGGCGTGGGGTAGGATGGGGCACCCCTTTGGAGGACCCGTGCGCCCGAGCCTGCCCCAGACCCCTCCCCTGCATCTGCTGTTCGCCCTCGCGCTCCCCGGCCTCGTCGCGTGCGCCGACGCGGGCAAAGACGGCGCGGGCCTCGTCTGCGGCGAGGGCACCGTCGAGCAAGACGGCGCCTGTGTCGCCGACGAAGAGGCCGACGCTGACGC
>JBJONS010000374.1:0-9866 GCA_046051725.1 Pseudomonadota bacterium
CTGGTTCGTCCCGACCGTCATCGCATTGACCTTGCTGCTCTTTGTTCGGCCCGACTGGGGCAGCACGACGCTGTGGAGCGCGATGCTGCTGATGACCTTGGCGAGCTGGGGCCTGCTCTTCGACCGGCGGGCCGTCGCCGTGCCCTTTGAGCTGGCCCGCCTGGGCGCCTGCCTGGGCTTTGGCCTGCTGCTCACCATCCAGGGCGACGGCTGGGCGGCGGCGATGGGGCCTGCGCTCGCTGGCCTCGCGATGTTGAGCGCGCCGGCGCTGTTCTCGTCGGCTGAGCGTCAGCCCACCGTGCTCGACCTGCGCTGAGCGGCACCCGCATCCTCCCGGGTCAGAGGCCGGCGGGCAGGGCCGGGCGGCGGGGCAGGCGCAGGGTGAAGCGCGCGCCGCCCATCGGGCCTGGGCCGGGGGCGAGGCGCAGGCTGCCCCCGTGCCGCTCGGCGATGGCCGCGGCGATGGCCAGGCCGAGGCCGGTGCCGGGCCGGGGGCCCTCGCGCCCGCGGCCGCTGACGAAGGGCTGAAACAGCCGCGGCCGCAGCGCGGGGTCGACGCCCGGGCCGTCGTCATCGACGTGCAGCAGCACGGTCTCGCCCGAGTCCCACCCGTCGGCTTGGCCCGCGGCCTCGACCACGACCCGCACCTGACCCTCGGGCGCCGTGGCGAGGCGGGCGTTGTCGAGCAGGATGGTCAGCGCCCGGTGGAGCTGGTGGAGATCGCCCTCCACCACGCCCTCTTCGCCGATGCACGAGAAGGCCCGGGTCCCGGGCAGGGGCAGACCCGCGGTCGAGCTGCCCCAAGCCATCTCGGCGGTGGGCCCCAGCGAGACCGGCCGCCGCACCAGCGGCGAGGGGCGCCCGAGCTCGAGCAGCTCTTCGCAGAAGGCCACCGACCGGTCGATCTGGGCGTCGATCTCGGCGAGCGCGGCCTCAGCGACCCGATCGCCCCGCACCCGCGCCCGCAGCACGGCGGCGCTGGCCCGCATCACCCCGAGCGGGTTGCGCAGCTCGTGGGCCACCGCGCTCGACAGGGTGCCGAGCTCGGCGAGGCGCTGGTGGTGGGCGCTGCGGGCCTCGCTCTCGGCCAGGGCGCGCGCCATGCCCTCGAGATCGCCGTGCCCGGGCAGCATCCGCCCCGCCACCGCCGCGCGCGCCGCGTTCAGCACCGGCTGGCCCACCAGCACGAGCAAAAAGAGCTGCAGCGCGCTGCCCCAGCTCGCCTGGGCCCACAGCTGCGCGCCGGCGCCCGGCCACAGCACCAGCACCGCGCAGAGGTAGGCGGTGGTCAGGCCGGCCGCGGCGATCGAGTAGCGCAGGCTCGCCTCGACGAAGCGCCCAAAGGCCGGCAGCCGATCCGCGTGGACCACCCAGGCCAGCAGGCCGACCCCGAGCAGGGCCAGGCTGAGGCCCGCCGCGGTCGGGCGGTGCAAAAGGAAGGCCATCACGTTGATCCCGCCGCCCCAGGTGCAGGCGGCCCCGGCCAGCGACAGGTAGCGGAGGCGCTCGCGGGCCGCCGGCGGGGTGTGGGGCAGGGTGCGGAGCAGGCCGATCAGCGGGGCGGTGCTCAGCGCGCCGGCCGCGCCAAACATCAGCAGGAAGCCGGGCCCGGGGGCCTGCCCGCCCGCCTCGAGCCAGAGGTGGGGCCAGAGCAGCCCAGTGCTCGCGAAGAAGGCGGCGACGAGGCGGGCCCACCAGCGCGGGCGCTCGCCGGCCCAGGCGGGCGTGGGCAGGCCCGCGCGCGTGATCTCGGCCCGGGCGGCCTCCCACAGGCTGATCGGCACGGCGAAGCCGACCATCAACAGGCGCTCGCCCCAGACCCGCGCGCTGGGGTGGGCCGCCGCCCCGAGGCTGGCCGCCCACAGCGCCAGCGCGACGCAGAGGGCCGCCAGCGCCCGGTGGCCGCCGCGGGCCGCCCGAAGGCCGAGCACGGCGCCCAGCACGGCGATCGCGATGATGTTCGCCGCGAAGCCGTCGGGCACGCGCCGCTCCAGGGCCGCGGGCAGGGGGCCGCGGGCCCGCACTCTACCGCCGCGGGCCGCCCGGGGCGCGGCGCCTCGACCGCAGCGGGGCCACCCTCCACGGCGTGGGCGCCTGTCCAGGCCGTGGACGCCTCTGCTCCGCCCGCTCGCGGCGAGAGTGGCCTGCTGGAGGCTACCCTCGGGACGGCAGGCGGACCTTGGCGCTGGCACGGGCCCTGCTGCACGGCCGGCGGAGGTCTCCCATGGCAGCACAGACCGCGGCCGCAGCGCCGCCCCCGGCTTGGGCCCGCGCCCGCCAGACCGTCACCTCGGCCCTGCGCCACCCCGAGGGCTGGGCCCGCGCCCGCCTCACCGAGCCCAGCGCGGGGCAGACCGATCTCATCGACGCCGGCGCGCTGCTGGGCGTGGCCGCGGCCGGGGTGGGCGCCTACGGCCTCGCCCTGCACCTGCCGCGCGGGCTCGAGGCCGGGCTCATGGGCGCGGCCGCGGCGGCCGGAGGCGCGGGGATCGCGTGGGTGACGACCTTGCCGACGCTGCTCATCGTCGGCGCCCTGCTCGGCTCGCCCCTGCGCCCCCGCGCCGTGCTCTACGCGGCGATGGTGACGGTGAGCTTCGCCGGCCTCGCGATGGCCGCCAGCGTGCCGGTGCTCTGGTTCTTCTCGTGGGCGGCGCCCAGCCTGCGGATCCTGTGCGTATTGGCCAGCTTCCTCGGGGTCGGCCTCTGCATGGCTGACGTATTCTTGCGCGTGATGGGGGCGCTCGAGCGGCGCCGCTTCCTGCACGTGCTCTGGCTCGGCCTGCTCGGGGTGACCGGCGCCGAGATGCTCTTCGTGCTCGGCCTCTTCTCGGGCCTCTGAGCGCGCCGCCCCCTCGCCGCGCGCCGCTGCGCGCCCCTGGAGCCTCGAATGAGCGCCACCCTCGACCTGGTCCTTCGCCGCATTGACGACCCAGACGCTGTCCTCGACGACCCCCAGCGGGCCGTGGCCCTGCTGGGGCCCCTGGCCGGCCTCAGCGCCGCGGGCCTGCTGGCCTGGGCCCTCGCCCAAGCGGCCCTGCAGAGCGGGCTGCCGGCGGTGCCCGGCGCGCCCTTGATCGCCGCCGCCTCGCCCCTCGAGCTGACCTTGGCCTACTTCGCCGCCGGCGCCGCGGGCCTGTTCGGCGCCCAGCTCGCCGGGCTGCCGACCTTCTACTTCTACACCCTGCTGGCCGGGATCCCCACGCACGCCTGGCGGGTGTCGGCCGAGTCGCTGCGCGCGCAGGCCACCGCGGGCCTCGTGCTGCTCAGCGTGGTGCCGGTGCACCTCGCGGCCGGGCTGGGCCTGCGGCTCATCGACGAGGACGGCGGCGCGGCCACGACCCTGGCCGCGCTGGGCACCGCGCTTCCCTTCCTCACCGGCTTGTTCGCGCCGCTGACGCTGCTGCGGGCGATGAAGCGCCTCGCGCTCCAGGCGGCGCCGGGGGGCCGCAAGCCCCTGCCCACGCTGCTCGTGCTGGGCTGGTCGGCGGTCTTCACCGCGATGGCCCCGCTCGGCCTCGCGCGGGTGCTCGAGGCGCTGCTCGGGATCGGCGCGTGAGGGCGGGCGGTCGGTGGAGAGTGGAGCAGGGGGAGGCCCGGGCGGTGAGCGCCCAGCCGGACGCAGACCCCAGGGGTCGTCGGAGGAGCGGATGCGCGCACCAGAGCTGATCGCCGCCTTGTACCTGCTGATCGGGGTGATCTGCGCCTGGGGGCTCAAGGGCGCCCCGGCCGCAGGCGGGCTGCGGGGGGCCATTCAGCTGCCGGTCGTTGTCGCGCTGTGGCCGCTCTATGTGCCGGCCCTGCTGCTGCGGGCCGACGAGGCGGCGCCGGCGGCCCCGGGCGCGGCGGCCCGGGAGGGCGAGGCGCTGGCCCAGGCGCTGCGGGCGGCGGCGGGCGCGGCGCCCCCGGGCATGGGTCCGGCGGTGTGGCGCGCGGCCGAGGCGGCGCTGGCCTTGGCCCGCCGGGCCGATCAGACCGCGGCGGCGGCGACGGCGGCCGATCCGGGCCTGCTCCCTGCTGATCCGGCGCTCGACGCCCTGCACGCGGCGCGCGCGGCCGAGCACGCCCGCCTCGTGGCGCGCGCGGCGGCCGAGGCGGCCCGCTGGGCGTCGGCCCGGGGCGAGCTCGCCCGCCTGTGCGCCCGCCTCGAGCGCCTCGGGCGCAGCGGCGACCTCGGCGCCGACGAGACCGATGTCGACGACATTGGCGCGCTGCACGATGACCTGGGGCGGCTGCACGCGGCGCTGGCGCTGCTGGGCCCGGGCCCGGCGGCGGCCTGACATGGCGAAGCCGCCCGACCGCGCGCGGCGGGGGCGGCGCGTCCAGGCGGCCGCTCAGCGGGCGTGCACGACGCGATCTTGGGACATGCCCCAGACCAGGGCGAGCTGCTCGGGGCTGAGGTGCTGCAGCAGGCTCGAGAGGTCGGGCTCGGCCTCGGCGGCGCCGCGGCGCGGGGCCTCGGCCAGGGTGAACCGCGAGACCAAGCCCTGCAGCGCGCGGCCCTGGGCGCTCATCTCTTGCGCCGCCGCGGCGCTCTCTTGGGCGGTCGCCGCGTTGGTCTGCACGACCTGATCGACGTTGTTGAGGGTCTCGTTGGCGTCCTTGATGCCCGCCGCCTGCTCGGCGCTGCCCCGGGCGATCGCCGCCATCAGGCTCGACACCGACTGGACCCCGGCCACGATCTCTTGGAGGGCCGAGGCGGTACGACGGGCCGCGTCGGCGCCCTGGCGGACCCGCTTGGTCGACTCGTCGATGAGGGTGGTCGTCTCGGCGGCGGCGCGCGACGAGCGGACCGCGAGGTTCCGCACCTCTTCGGCGACCACCGCGAAGCCCTTGCCGTGCTGGCCGGCCCGGGCCGCCTCGACCGCGGCGTTGAGCGCGAGCAGGTTGGTCTGGAACGCGATCTCGTCGATGACCTTGATGATCCGGCCGATGTTGTTGGTCGAGGCCTCGATCACGCTCATGGCCTGCACCATCGCGTCCATCTGGCTGGTGCCGCGCTCGGCGATGCTCGCCGACTGCGCGACCAGCTCGTGGGCGGTCTGGGCGTCGGACGCGGTCTGGCGGGTCTGGGCCTGGACCTGCTCCATGAACGAGGTCAGCTTCTGCAGCGCCGCCGCTTGACGGGAAGTGCCGTCAGCGACGACGTTCGCGCCGGTCGCCACCTGCGAGGCGCCGCTGGCGAGCTGCACCGAGGCCCGGCGCACCTCGCCGATGAGGCGGGTGAGGCTCTGCTGGGCGTCCTCCCACGCGGCGCGCACGCGGGCGTGATCACCCGGGTGCTCGCCGGCCATGCCGCCGCTGAGGTCCCCGTTCGACAGGCGGGTCAGGCAGAGCAGCAGGTCCTCGACCGGGGCGGCCACCGCGTCGACCATGTGCTTCATGCGGTCGACGAAGGCCCCCGGGGCGCCCGGCAAGCGGGTGGGGGCGTGGCGGGCCTGCAGGTCGCCGCCGATCACCGCCTCGGCCAAGGTGGCGAGCTCGACGGCGATCTCGGCGTTGCCTTGGGCCACGCCAGCGCAGGCGCGGGCGACGGTGCGGAGATCGGGGTCGACCGCGTCCAGGGCCGTGACCCCGACCCGCCCCTCGGCCTGGGCGAGGATCGCCCCAGCGAGGGTCGCCGCCTCGGCGGCGCGGGCGCGGGCGGCGGCCGCAGCGCCCAGCTGCGTCGAGATCAGCGTGATGCACGGCGTGATGGCGCGTCCGAGGCTGAGGGTCAGGGCCGCGGGCGGGTCCGGCACCACGACGAGCCCGAGCGGGGCGCCCGCCGGTCCGAGCGCCCACGTGAGGGCCTCATGCTTGGCCTGCCGGCCGAGCAGCGCGGCGAGCGCGCCGGCGTCGGAGGCTTGGATCCGCCCCCCGTTGGCGCTCCCGCGGGGCAAGGGCCCGAGCGCGCGGCAGGGGCGGGCCGGGCGGAGCTCGGCCCCCTCGTCGACCCAGGCCCAGGCGGCGATGCGGCCGTAGCCGGCCCGCAGGCCCTCGCTCAGGGCGGCGATCAAGGTGTCGAGGTCGGGCTGCGCGCCGGCGTCGGCCAGGGCCGAGGCGAAGGTGGCGATCACCTCGGCCTCGCGCTGGGCCTCGGTCGGCGGCGCCGGCGGCGCGGGGCGCAGCAGGGCGCCGGTCAGCTCGGCCAAGGCGGCGTGGGCGGCCGGGGCGACGAGGCCGAGGCGCTGGTTGTGCCCGGCCGGCGCCCAGTGCAGGCGCAGACCGGCGGGGGCCTCGAGGGCGTCCAGCGGCTGCGCGCCGAGGCCGGCCAGGGGCGCGTCGCCCAGATCGTGGACGACCCGACCGGCCCCGTCGGGGGTGAGCTCGACGAGGATGACGCGATGGGCGCCACCTTCGGCGAGGCAGACCGAGGCCAAGCCGGCGAAGGGCGCCGGGCTCTCTGCGGCGGACCGCAGGCGCAGGGCCAACGACAGGGGGAGGACGGCGGCGGTCGGCGCCGGGCCCGGGTCGGGCGGGGCGACGGGCAGGGGCGAGGGAGGCTGGGAGGTCATCGGGGCTCCGCGCCCGTGGAGGGGCGTGTCGCCTGCATCGGACCGCCGCGGGCGGCCTTGACCCGAGCCCGCGGGCGGCGTGCGCATGGAGGACCGCACGAACGCGGAGCTCCAGACGCAGAACGGGCCGCGCGCCCGGTGAGGGGCGGCGGCCCGTGCCGATCAGAACGGCCTACCAGTCGTCGGAGTCGTCGTCCTCGAAGCGGTGGCTCTTCTTGTCGGGCTTCTCTTTGCGCCGGGGGCGGTCGTCACCCCAGCCGCTGCCCTCGTCGGGAGGCGGGCCGAAGCTGGGCCGGAACCCGCCGCCGCCGCCGCCGCCGCGGGGGGCGTAGCCGCCACCACCGCCGCCGCCGCCGCCGAAGTCATCCCCACCGTCGCGGGGAGGACCGCGCCGGTAGCCGACCTCGACCTGGGGCTCGTCGAAGCGCCGCGGAGGCCGATCACCGCGCGGAGGACCGTCGCGGAAGCCGCCGGGACCGCCCGGGCCACCCGGACCGCGCGGGGGACCGTCACGGAAGCCGCCGTCGCGCGGAGGACCGTCGCGGAAGCCGCCGCCCGGACCACCGGGGCCGCGCGGGGGACCGTCACGGAAGCCGCCGTCGCGGGGGGGGCCGTCTCCACGGGGCGGGCCGTCGCGGAAGCCGCCGGGACCACCCGGGCCGCGCGGCGGACCGTCTCGGAAGCCGCCGCCGCGAGGGCCGTCGAAGCCGCCGGGGCGCCCGCCGCCTTCGAAGCCGCCCGGACGATCCTGCGCCTCCCGCACGGTGATCCGGCGTCCGCCGACCTCCGCGCCGTTCATCGCGTTCATCGCCGTGGTGGCATCGGACGCGCTGGTGAAGACGACAAAACCGAAACCGCGAGACCGCTGGGTCTCCCGATCGCGGACGATGGCGACATCCTCGATGGCGCCGTAGGCCCCAAAGGCCCCCTTGAGGGCCTGCTCGTCCGTGGCCCAGGGCAGACCGCCGACGAACAACTTGCTGGCCATGACTCTGCTCGTTCCGTGTGTTGGAGGCCGCGGCGCGGCCGTAGTGCTGAGAACAGCGGGAGGGCGCTGCGGTGTGCTCGTGCGACGCCCTGCGACCCCCGACCGTCGGGGGCGCTGAGGCGCCGCTCGAAGCAGCGTCGCTCACGCGACCTTGTCCGGTGGTCAATCACCGGGCAGCGCGACACTACCCCGAAAGTGGGGTCCGCGTCACGCGGAGCGGCGGGTTCTGCCCACCACGTCACCAAGGTGTCATCGGCGGTTTCGCGCGACCTGGACGGCGAAGGGCGCGGTGGGCCTGCGATCCGCTGGTGGGCGCCGCAGCGAGGGGGGCCAGCGGGCCGGCGGCGCGGGCGGCGCGGATCGCGGCCGGGCAGCGGCGCCGATACCGGCCCGCTGGAGGTGCGCTTGGCCCATCCCCCGCAGCCCGATCCCCGGGGGCCCCGCGCCGCCGCCCGTCCCCCGCGCCGCGGCCCGCACCGCCAGGGCCCCCCGCGGGGCGATGGCCGCAGCCCGCTCGAGCGCCTCGCGCTGGGGCCGCCCTGCCCGCGCTGCGAGAAGCCGCAGCGCCTCTGCGTCTGCGACGCCATCCGCCCGGTGAGCAATCAGGTCGAGGTGCTGTTCCTGCAGCACCCCCAAGAGCCCGACCGCACGCTCGGCAGCGCGGTCCTCGCCCGCCTCTGCCTGAGCCAGGCCCAGATCGCGGTGGGCCTGTCCTGGGCCAACCTCAGCGACGCGGTCGGCCGCCGCGTCGATCCGAAGGCCTGGGGCGCGCTCTACTTGGGGGCCGCCGCCGAGGCGCCGCCGGGGCCGGGCCTGCACCTCGCCGAGGCGCCCGGCGCGCCCCTGCCGCCGCTCGAGGGGATCGTCGTGCTCGACGGCACCTGGAGCCAGGCCAAGGCGCTGTGGTGGCGCAACGCCTGGCTGCTCAAGCTGCACCGCCTCGTGCTCGTGCCGCAGCGGCCCTCGCTCTACGGGCGCCTGCGCAAAGAGCCGCGGCGCGAGTGTCTGTCCTCGCTCGAGGCGACCGCCGAGGCGCTCGAGGCCCTCGGCGCGCCCCCCGAGGACGGCCGCGCGCTGCGGGCGGTCTTTGGCACGCTGCTGCAGCGCGCCCGCGATGTGCTGCGCGACGAGGCTGCGGGCCCCCCGCGGGGCGGGCCGGCTCCCCGCGCCGCGCCCGCTGCGGCGGGCGACATCGACGAAGATGACGCGTCAGGAGATGATCTCGACGAGCTGACCGACGACGGGCTCGAGGTCGAGGGCGCCGATCCGGCCGAGGCGGGCCCGGTCGCGCCGCGCCCGCCCCGGGGCTGATCCGGGCCGGGCTCAGCCCGCGGCGGGCCGCAGGACCTTGAAGGCGTGCACCCAGTCGTTGTGCAGGATGCCCGGCGCGCACCAGAGCTGGCAGAGGGCCTCGATCGCCTTGGCCGCCGGCGCCTTGCCCACGTCTTCTGCGTCCCAGCCGACGCTGTCGAGCAGCGCCACCACCTCGGCCTTGGCCGCCGGGTCGTTGCCGCAGATGAACATGGTCGGGCGGCCGCCGGGGAGCTTCGGGTCGATCATCAGGTGCGCACCGACGCTGCTAAACGCCTTGACGAAGCGCGCCTCTGGCGCGGCGGCGGCCAGCAGCTCCATCAGCGAGCGGTCGGTGGTGAAGTAGGGCAGCAGGCCGTCGACCGGCGGGCCGCTGATCGGGTTGTTCGCGTCGATCACGATCTTGCCGGCGAGCAGGGGCGCGAGGTCGCGCACGATGCCCTCGGCGGCGCCGCCCTGCACGGCGAGGATGACCAGGTCAGCCCAGGCCGCCACATCGGCGAAGGTGCCCTCTTGCACGCCGGTCTCGGCGCTAAAGGCGGCGAGCTTGTCGCCGCTGCGGCTGCCGATGCGCGCCGCGTGGCCCTTGCCCTGCATGCCCTTGGCCAGGGTCTGGCCCACGCCGCCGCTGCCCAGCACTCCGATCTTGCTCATCGCTGCTCCTCGCCCGGCGGGCCCCGCGCGCGCCCGGCGGCACCGCGCCGCGGGCGCGCGGCCCCCGAACCGCGGCCCGGCTGGGCACCGATGGGGCGCCGGTCAAGCCCCCGGGGTCAGGCCCGCGGGGCGTCGGGGACCGGGGCGCGCAGCATCGCGTCCACGCCCACCATGACCCGCACCGTCTTGTCGAGGCGGCGCCAGACGCTCTCTTGCACGTAGGGCACGCCGTGCTGGGCGCAGAGGGCGGCCACTTCGGGCTGGGCCCGGGCGTAGGCCCGCATCGGCAGGTCGGGCCAGAGGTGGTGCTCGATCTGGTAGTTGAGGAAGCCGTGCAGGAAGTCGTTCACGGCGCCACCGGTGCGGTAGTTGGCCGAGCCGAGCACCTGCCGGATGAGGAAGTCGCGCTTGCCCCGGGC
>JBJONS010000375.1:0-7697 GCA_046051725.1 Pseudomonadota bacterium
TGGGCGGTAGAGGGGGCCCCCTCCGCTGCGCCGCCGCGGGGCGCCGCCCCGCTCCTCTCTCCCCAGCAGCCCGCCCATGTCCTCCCCCGCGGGCGCCTCAGCCGCGCCAGCCGCAGCCTACACGCTGCAGCACCTGCGCTACCGGCCGGCCTTGCGCGCCCTGAACGCCGCGGCGGGCCTGCTGCTGCGGCTCGTGCCCCGGCTCGGCCGCCTCGAGCGGGCCGACATGCTGGCGGCGGCCCGGGCCGACGTCGGCGCCCTCGATCTGGGCGGCGACACCTTCGTCGAGGCGATGGACCGCATCCTGGCGGCGCTGCGGGCGGCGCCGCTCACCCCGCTGGCCCGCGTCGTCGCCCGCCAGACCCTGCAGAAGGCGATCAGCAACCGGCTGCGCCTCGCGGCCTGGCGCGCCGCCCACCCCGAGGTCGACGCGGTCCCCCTGCGGGCGCCGGTCTTCATCCTGGGTTTTCCGCGCACCGGCACCACGCTGCTGCAGAACCTGCTCGCGCTCGACCCCGGCCAGCGGGCCCTGCGCTTCTGGGAGCTGCAGACGCCGGCCCCGGGCCACCCCGACCCGGCGGTCGACTTCCGCCAGCGCCTGCGGGTCGGCGAGGCCAGCTTGGCGGCGGCCTACTTCGTGGCGCCCGAGATGGCGCAGATCCACGCCGTGACGGCGACCAGCTTTGAGGAGTGCTGGCCGCTCTTCTTCAACACCTTTCATGTGCTCAACTACGACCTGCAGAGCGGGCTCGCCGACTATGGCGACTGGCTGCTCGACCAAGACCTGCGCCCGGCCTACGCCGAGTACCGGCGGGCGCTGCAGACCCTCTGCCACGCGCCGCGGGGGCCGGGCGGCCTCGGCCCGCCGACCGAGCGCCTCATCCTCAAGTGCCCCGAGCACCTGTGGTTCCTCGACGCGCTGCTCGACGTCTTCCCCGACGCCCGCATCGTCTGGACCCACCGCGACCCGGTCGACAGCGTGGCCAGCTACTGCAGCCTCATCTCGTTGAACCACCGGATGTTGTACGGGCAGGTCGACCCGGTCCAGGTCGGCGCCCACATCGCCCGACGCTTCGAGAGCGGCGTGCAGCGCGCCATGGCAGTGGTCGACCGGCGGGTCGGGCCCGACCAGGTCTTTCACGTCGACTTCCGGGCCCTGCGCGGCGACCCGCTGCCGACCCTGCGCGCGCTCAAGGGCTGGCTGGGGCAGCCCCACGACGCGGCGTCCGAGGCCCGGGCGGCGGCTTGGCTGGCCGCCGAGCGCAGCGACAAGCCCGGCCAGCACCTCTATGGCGCCGAGATGTTCGGCCTCGATCCCGACGCGCTGCGCGGGCGCTTCGCCGGCTACATCGACCGTTTTCAGATCCCGGTCGGGGGCGCGGGCAGCAGCGCGGCCCGGCTGGCGCTGGGCGGCTGAGGCGAGGGCGCCTGGCCCTGCCTGGGCGGTCCGGCTCCGCGGCGCGGCCGGCCCGATAGAGCGCCGGCGGCCCGCGGGGCCCGGAGCGCGCCGTGCCCTTCCTCGTGAGCACCATCCAGACCCCGCCCCACACCGTCGAGGTGCGGGCGGCCGACGTCGACGCGGATGGCGTCAACGAGCTGGTCTTCGTCAGCGCCAAGCCCAAGGGCCGCCAGCCCGACGCGGTCAGCCTGACCGTGGTCAAGCTCGACGCGGCGGGGCGCGAGCGCTCCCGCAGCGTGGTCGAGCTCGGCCAGCGCGCCCTGCTGTGGGACATCGAGCGCGGCTTGTGGGGCGTGGACGGCGACGGGGCCGTCAACCTGCTCACCGGCGCCCGGGTCGGCGCGCGGCGCACGGCGCTTGGCGGGCTCGGCCTCACCACGCCGCTGCCGGTCGATCTGGCCGCCGACATCGACCACGACGGCGTCGCTGAGGTCGTCGTCGTCGGGGGCGGCAAGGTCGAGCTCTTCTCGGCCGACGGGCGCTCGCGCGGGGTGGTGTCGGCCCGGGCCGAGGGCGCGCTGCGGGCCCGCGGCGACCGGGGCGGCCCGGCGGTCGAGGCGGCGGCGGCCTGGCCCGTCGTGGTCATCGCCGACGCCGACGGCGACGGGCGCGACGAGCTGCTGCTGCCCGACGGCAAGGGCGTGCAGGTGGTGCGGTTTACCGAGAGCGGCGCCCAGGTCAGCGATCTGGCGCTGCCCCTCGACATCGACCCCCGCCGCGACCCGGCCCAAGACAAGAAGGCGACCCGGCGCGAGATCGAGCGGGTCTGGTTCGAAGACGTGAACAACGACCAGAAGGTCGATCTGGTCGTGCACCAGTGGGTCGTGGGCGGCACCTTCTTCGGCGCCACCGCCGAATTGCTGTTCTGCCAGGGCACCGGGGCCGGCTTCGCCCCGCCGGTCACCATCCAGACCCCGGCGGCGGCGGTCGACGTGCGCCTCATCGACTGGGATGGCGACAAGGACCTCGATCTGGTCGCCCCGCAGGTCGATCTCAGCTTCGCCAACCTCGGCCGGGCCCTGGTCAGCCGCAAGGTGCAGGTCGAGGTCACGGTCTACCGCTGGGGCGGCGCGGGCTTCGCCCCGGCGGGCCAGGTGGCCGGCCGCTACTCCTGGCCGCTGAGCGAGCCCGAGTCCTTCCACCTCAAGCTCGAGGCCGATCTGGACGGCGACGGGTGGCTCGATCTGGTCACCAACGAGGGCGAGGCGCGGGTGCGCGCCTACCGGGGCGGCGCCGGTGGGGTGTCGACCACGCCGGTCGCCGAGCACCCAGGCGCCCTTCCCTTAGGACCTTCGCCGATCTTCGTCGGAGAGCTCACCGGAGACAAGAAGGCCGAGGTCTTGCTCTGGGGCGCGAAGGGAGGCCCGGCGACCCTGCTGCGCCTGCCCTGAACGGGGGACTGCCTGGGGGCGCCGATGTCGGCGAGGACTGGGCAGGTTACGCTCATCGACGCGCGGCAGGTCCAGGCTGTCCGCGCAGCGGGCCCCTGCCGGGGCGCGCGTGGGGCAGACCAGGGCGCGACGCGTCTCGGGCGGCCTGACCCAAACCGAGCACCGCGCCGTGGCCCAGCACCCCCGGAGGGCAGAGATGAGCGGTCCCAACGACCCCAGCGCGCGGGGCGAGCCGCAGGCGGCCGAGCTGTCCGCCCGCGCGACCGCTTTTGGCGACGCGCTGGAGGCCGAGGCGGCGGGGCGCGTCGTGCGCGGCCCGAGCAGCACGACCTCGGCGGACGGCGAGGGGCCGGCCCGGCCGACCGCGCTCGTGCCGCCGGTGCCTGACGAGGTCGAGCTGCCCGAGCACCCCCGGGCCTGGATCCGCTGGATCACCGGCGAGGGCCAGGGGCGCGACACCGAGATCGTCGGCCTGATGCTGATCGGCCGCACCAAGGCCTGCGACATCTGCCTCACCGATCAGACGATCAGCCGCGACCACGCGCTCATCGGCTGGGACGCCGGGCGCCTCGTGCTGGTCGACCACGGGTCTCAGAACGGCACCTTCGTCAACAACCTGCGCATCAAGCAGTGCGTCCTGCAGGGCGGCGACCTGGTGCGGCTGGGCCAGACCCGCTTCCTCATCCGCATGGGCGAGAAGCAGACGGGCGCCTCGGTGGTCTGGCTCGACAACGGCGCCCACACCGCGATGAACGTCGAAGAGGTGATGGCGCTGCCGGCGGTCGACGACCTCAGCCTGCAGTCGCTGTACACCGCGGTGGGCATCGGCCGGTCGATCGGCCCCGAGCTGCGGCAGCAGCTCCAGGCCCAGCACTTCGCGGTGCTCTTTGAGCTCAGCCAGACGATGCAGGCCGACAACGACGACGTTGAGGCTGTTCTGCGCAAGGTGCTCAAGAAGCTCAGCGAGGTGGTCGGCGCCGACCGGGCGGTGGTGGCCCGCCTCGAGGACGCCAAGCAGCTCGTGCCTTGGGTGGTGGTCGACCCCAACTCGACCTCGCAAGAGCAGCTGCAGATCACGCTGCTGCGCTCGGCCTACGACCGGGTCATCGACGAGCACATCGCGGTGCGGGTGGTCGACGCGCAGGCGAACCTCCACGACGAGCCGGGCGACGCCGGCGTCTTCTCGGCGGTGCGCGCGGCGATCATCGTGCCGCTGCTCAGCCAGGCCGTGCTCATCGGCACCGTCGAGCTCGGCGCGGTGACCAACGGCAAGACTTTTGAGGACGAAGACACGACGCTCGTGCAGATCGCCGCGGCGATGATGGGCACGGCGATCGAGCGCCACCGCCTGCTGCGCGAGAAAGAGCGCACCATCGAGCAGCTCAAGCGCACCCAGCAGATGCTGGTCGACGCCCAGCAGCTCAACGCCGACCTCGCCGCGGTCAAAGAGCTGAGCAACTTCGCGCGGATCTTGGCCCACGAGGCCACCAACCAGCTCACCATCATCACCTCGGCCGTCGACGTGGTGCAAGAGCACCTCGAAGAGGCGCCGCTCGACGACCCCGAAGTGGTCAGCGACATGGTGACGGCGCTCAGCGACATCACCGACATCGTCGGCGACTTCCTCGACATCGCCCGGCCCGACGCGGCCGGCGCGCCGCGCAGCTACACCCGCCAGGGCCCGCGGGGGGTGCTGCACAGCGCGGTGCGCTTCGCCCGGCACGAGAAGTGCCTGCGGGGCGTCGCCTGCGAGATCAAGGTCGAGACCGACCGGCAGGCCTTCATCGACGCGCCGCGCCTGCGCCAGGTGCTGTTCAACCTCGTGCGCAACGCCGGGCACGCCATGCGCGACGGGCAGGCCGAGGCGGGGCGCGCCCACATCACGCTGCGGGTCTGCGCCGAAGACGCCGAGGGCCTGTGCATCGAGGTGGTCGACAACGGCAAGGGCATGGACCCCGAGACCGCCGGCCGCGTTTTTGAGCGCGGCTTTACGGCCGCGGGCAAGGGCGGCATGGGCGTGGGGCTGACCGTCTGCGAGCGCATCGTGAAGGGCCACGACGGGCGCATCGACTTCGACACGGTCCTCGGCGCCGGCACGACCTTCCGGGTGCACCTGCCGGGCACGCCGCCGAAGGGCACGGGCCAGGGGGCGCCGAGCCGCGGCTGAGCTGTGGGCCCAAGGTGCCCCACAGGACCTTGACAAGGGCGGCTGGTGGGGCGAGGAGGACGGGCCTGAGGTGCCCGATGTCCACGCTCCGCCCCCTCCTCCCCTTGTCCCTGGCCGGCCTCGTCGCGCTGGCCGCCGCTGGCTGCAACAGCGACGCCTTCAGCAACGGCAAGGCGCCTGGCGAGATCGACGGCGGCGACGAAGACTCTGCCGATCCGGTCGAAGAGGCTGACGCCGACGCTGACGCTGACGCTGACGCTGACGCCGATGTCGACACCGGCGAGCCGCCGCCCGACCCGCTTGACGTCGACGCCGACGGCGACGGCTTCACGCCGCGCGAGGGCGACTGCCAAGACGACGACGCGGCGATCAACCCGGGCGCGCCCGACATCTGCGACAGCGTCGACAACAACTGCGATGGCCTGTCTGACGCCGACTTCGACGATGACCTCGACGGCCTGCGCGACTGCGCCGACGCCTGCCCGGTGCAGGTGGCCGAGGGCGCGGCGACCGGCGCCGACGGCACGTGGGAGCGCCCCTTCGGCAGCGTGCAAGAGGGCATCGACGCGGCCTGGGCGGCGGCCTGCCCCTTGGTCGAGGTCAGCGACGGCACCTACTACGAGAACATCGTGTTTGGCGGCGCTCCGGTGCATGTGCGCAGCCACTTCGGGCCCGGCGCGACGGTCATCGACGGCGGCGCGCTCGGCACGGTGGTGACGCTCAACGCCGCCGAGGGGCCCGAGGCGGGGGTCGAGGGGCTCACGATCACCAACGGCCTCGCCGCGCTGGGCGCCGGCCTCTACATCGAAGACGGCAGCCCGGTCATCCGCGGCAACATCATCACCGGCAACCAGGTGGCGACCGACGGGGGCGGCGGCGGCATCGGGCTGCGCGACGCCTCGCCTCTGATCGAGGGCAACGAGATCAGCGCCAATGACGCCGGCTACGGCGGCCCCGAGAGCGGCAACGACGGCGGCGGCGTCAACATCCGCGGCGGCGCCCCGGTGATCATCGACAACCTGATCATCGACAACACGGCCGGCGACGGCGGCGGGCTCTGGCTGGTGCGCACCGACGCGATCATCACGAACAACGTGATCGACACCAACCTCGCCTACGACTCCGATCCGGTGCAGGCGGGCCAGGGCGGCGGCGTCGACATCCAGATCGGCAGCGCGGGCCTCATCTTCTACAACAACGTGGTGACCAACAACTTCGCCAGCTCGCACGGCGGCGGCGTCGCGGTCTACGAGTACTCGGCGGCCTCGGGCTCGCCGACGGTGGCCCACAACGTCATCGCCTACAACCTCGTCGCCCCGGGCGGCGTCGGCGGCGGTCTGTTGGCTTTTGGCAGCACGGTGCCCGTGTTCCAAAATAACCTCGTGGTCGCCAATGACCCGAGCGGCGTGCACCTCAACAGCGGCGCGTCTGCCCGCTACAACCTGGTGAACGGCAACGTGGCCGACTGGGCGGGGGCCCAGGGCAGCCGGGCCGGCCTCGACGGCAACCTGTCGAGCGCCCCGGGCGTGACCGCGGCCAGCGACGACGACGACTACAGCAACGACGACTGGGCCCCGGCCAGCGGCAGCGCGCTGATCAACGCCGGCGACCCGAGCAGCCCGACTGATGCGGATGGTTCGCGGGCCGACATCGGCGCCTACGGCGGGGCCTACGGGGCCTGGTAGCGGTCGGGGCGCCCCGCCCGCCTGCGGCGGTCGGCGTTCGCCCGCTGGGCTCGGCCGGTCGGCCTCGGTCGGCCGGGGGCCGACCCGCCTGCGGCGGCCCGCTGGTCGAGCTGGCGCGCGCGAGGCGGAGTTGGGCCTTCAGCGCAGGGGCAAGGCGGCGAGCTCGTCGGCCAAGGCCCGCAGGGCGGCGGCGGCGGGGTGGCCTTCCCTCCAGATCAGCCGGAAGCGGTCGCTGCGCAGGCGCTGGCCGGCCAAGGGCTCGACCAAGCGCCCGGCCGCGAGGTCGTCGGCGACGAAGTAGCGCGGCAGCACGGCGACCCCGGCGCCGGCGAGCACCTGGTGGCGCACCGCCCCGATGCCGCCGAGCGTCAGCAGGCCGCCGAAGCGCCAGGCCCGGCCGTCGGGCAGGGCGTCGAGCAGGTAGCGGGCCAGCGGCAGGTCGGGGGTGGCGTCGAGCAGGCAGACCCCGGCGGCCTCGGCCGCGCTGCGCGGCTGGTCGGTGGTCGAGACGAAGGCGTACTCTTCGACGTGCAGCGGGGCGGCCTCGAGGCCGGGGCGCAGGCGCTGGGTGCTCAGCACGCAGGCGTCGATGCGCGACGAGCCCACCCGGTCGAGCAGGGCGTCGGTGTCGCCCATGTAGAGGTGCAAGGTGCGCTCAGGGCGCGCGGCCCGCAGGCCGGCGAGGGCGGGGCAGAGCCAGCTCAGGCCCAGCTCGGCGCGGGTGCCGATGGTGAGCGCGTAGGGCAGGGGGCGGTCGTCGCCGCGGGCCACGGCGCCGCAGCGGGCGGCGCCTTCGAGCAGGCTGCGGGCGTGGGGCAGCAGCCGGGCCCCGGCCTCGGTCAGGCTGACCCGGCGGGTGGTGCGCAGCAAAAGGCTCACGTCCAGGTCATCTTCGAGCAGGCGGATGCGCTCGCTCACGGCGGCGGGCGAGAGCGCGACCCGGGCCGCCGCGGCGCGGAAGTGCAGGCTCTCGGCCACCGCGACGAAGCAGCGCA
>JBJONS010000376.1:0-9275 GCA_046051725.1 Pseudomonadota bacterium
CGCGCCTGCCCACCGCGGGCCGGGCGGGCGGGCTCGCCGCGCCGCTGCGCCGGGTGGGCGCCGACTTCGCCGCCGCCGCCAGCGCCCTGGCCTCCCCGCGCCGGCTCGCGGCGGTGCTCGGCCTGACCGCGCTGACCTGGACCACCACCGCGGCGATGTACCCGCTGCTGGCCGTCGCTTTCGGCGTCGAGGACCGGGTCGGGCTGGCCGAGGGCTTCGGGCTGCTCGGGGTGGTGATGGCCAGCCTCGCCCTGCCCGCCGCGCCCGGCTTCGCCGGCACCTACGAGGCCTTCTTGCGCGCCGGCCTCGGCCTGTTCGGCGTGGGCGGCCCCGCGCCCACCGGGGCGGACGGCCTGAGCGGCGACGCGGTGGCGCTGGCCTTCGCCCTGACCATGCACTGGTGGGTGCACCTCGTGCAGGCGGCCTCGGCGGTCTACTTTCTCGTGGTGGACCGGATCTCGCCGCGGCGGCTGCTCGACGCGCTGGCCCGCGCGCTGACCGGCGACGCGGCCGGCGACGCGGCCGGCTGAAGCGCCCGGCCGCTCAGATCCGCTCGAGCCACAGCGCGTGCACGGGCAGCCCTCGCTTGATGAACTTGCTCTGGTAGTTGGTGATCACGTCATCTTCGACCGGCCAAGGCGTGCCGTTGCGCTGGATGTCTTCGACCCGCCCGCGCAGGGCGAAGGGCAGGCCCTCGACCGCCGCCTGCAGGGCGTCGATGTTGGGCAGGTGGTCTGACTTGAGGCGCAGCATCGCGCCGACCTGCATGGCCGAGGCCGCCCAGGCCGCAAAGAAGGGGCTCATCAGCCGCTTCTTCGCCTCGCTGTCTTTGGCCCACGGATCAGGGTGGTTCACATAGAGGCCCGCGACCACGCCCGGCTCGAGGATGTGCTCGAGCCACCACGCGTCGTAGCGGGCGATCCGGGCGTTGTCGCCGACCCCCAGCGCCTTGATCTTCTTGGCGCACAGCACGACCCGCTTGAAGCGGATCTCGATGCCCAGCCAGTTGCGCTCGGGGTGCTTCGCCGCCATGCCCGACAAGAAGAAGCCGTTGCCCGACCCGATCTCGACGTGCAGCGGGGCCGGCTTCGCGAAGGCGGCGTCCCAGCGGCCCAGGTGCTCTTTGGCCTCCTCGGCGGTGAGCACCGGCGGACCGAGCTGGCGGTGCAGCAACAGGTAGGGGTTGAGATCGGGCCGCGTGACCTCGTCCGGGTCGAGATCAGCGAATGGGACGGTGTTCCTGCCAAACTGCGTCATATTTGCTCCACCGGCGCCCGCGGGGGCGTGTTCGCCACCCAGCGCGCCGCGCCGCTCGTGTGCTCGCGCTTCCAAATCGGCGCCTCGGCCTTGAGGCGGTCCATGAGCCAGGCGCTGGCCGCGTAGGCCTCGGCCCGGTGGGGGGCCGAGACGGCCACCAGCACGCTGACCTCGCTGAGGGCCACCGCGCCGGTGCGGTGCAGCAGGGCCACCTTGCAGAGGCCCCAGCGGGCCCGGGCCGCCGCGCCCAGCTCGACCAGCACCTGCTCGGCCATCTCGACGTAGGCCTCGTACTCGAGGCGCTCGACCGCGCCGTCGCCAGGGCCCGCCCGGGTCGTGCCCTCAAAAAGGAGGACCGCGCCGGCCGCCGGGTCGCTGACCCAGGCGCGGACGGGGGCGAGTTCGATGGGATCGCCCTGCACGACGGCGAAGACACCATCCCGCTCGAGCATCAGCCACCCCCGAGCGGCGGGAGGAAGGCGACCTCGTCCCCCGCCTGCAGCGGCGTGTCTGCGCCCACCAGCGCGCGGTTGACGGCGAAGCCCACCGGGAGGCGCGCGCCGTCCACCGACGGGAAGAGGCGCGCGTAGAGGCCGCCGACCGTGTCGCCCGCGGCGAGGGGCACGCGCTCTTCGTCGCGGCCGCGGCGCTCCCGCAGCACGGCGAAGTAGCGCACCGTGACCGCGCCCGGCCCGCTCGCCTCGTCCCGCTCGTCCACAATGGCCTCCTGCGCATCAGGTGCAGCGGGGCGAGGCCCGGCCGCGCCGGTCCTGCGCCGCGCCGGCGCGGTTATCCCGGCCGGCCGCTGCCGAGGTGGGGGGCCCGCGGGTAGACTGCGCCTGCTCCCGGCCCCGAGGCGCCCGTGCACCCGCCCTCCTCCCCTGGTTTCCCCCGTGGCCTCCGCGCCGCCCGCGCCCTCGCCGCCTGCGCGGGGCTCGCGCTGGGCTGCGGCCCGCCCGAGCCGGTCTTGCTCGCGCTGCCCGACGACGGCGTGCTCAACCCCAACGCCGCGCCGACCGCCGAGCCCACCGCCGCGCGCGCCTACGCCCGCCCGCCGGGGGCCTACGTCGACGCGCCCCACCTGCTGCGGACCCGCGTGGTCGACGGCCAAGACCAG
Source organism: Pseudomonadota bacterium (assembly GCA_046051725.1). Lineage (GTDB taxonomy): Bacteria > Myxococcota_A > UBA796 > UBA796 > UBA2385 > JAEUKK01. Next base: position 2,375 of record JBJONS010000376.1, read on the forward strand.
CTGCGCGCGCAGCTCGGCGCGCTGGTCAGCACCGAAGAGCTGCCCAACGGCGCGGGCCAAGAGCTGCGGATGGAGCGGGGCACCATCCGGGTCATCGACCAGCGCGTCTACATGGTCAAGGTGCCCCTGCCCGAGCCGGTCCGCCGCCTCGACGCCTTCCCGGTGCTCGGGCTGCCCCCGCCGGTCGGCGAGCCCATCCAGACCCACCGCGAGCTGCGCTACCACAACGAGCGCGGGATGCGCCTCGTCCGCCTCGTCCGCCAGGCGCCCCAGGCCGAGCTGGTGACCGAGGTCGAGGTGTGGTCCCGCATCCCCGGCGAGCACCCCACCCGAGATCGCTGAGCATGCCCACCCGCTCCGCCCGCACCCGACCCGTCATCGGACGACGCTCCCCGTCCGGCCGCCCCGCGCGGCGGGCTGCAGCGACGGTGCTCCTGGGCGGGGTCCTCGCGGCGGCCGGGTGCAACGAGTTCGCGCTGCGCGGCGAAGACGAAGAGCTGCCGGCCTCGGTGCCGATCGAGGAGCGCTTCCAGCAGGCGCCGCTCGCCGCGGTCGACCTGCTGTGGGTCATCGACGACACGCCGAGCATGGAGAGCGCCCGCCAGACCCTCGGCGCGGCCCTGGTCGGCGCGCTGGGCGAGCTCGACGCGCTGGGGCTGCAGTGGCAGGTCGGCGTGGTCAGCGCCGCGCTCGATGACCCCGCCCTCGGCGTGCTCGACGGGCAGCCCTGGATCTTGCGGCCGGGCCTCGCCGGGGCTGAAGACGCCCTGCTCGACACGGTGACCGCCGGCGGCGGACGGGACCCGACCGGGGGCCTGGGCGTGGCCGCGCTGGCCCTCTCGCCGCCCCTGCGGGATGGGGCCAACCGCGGCTTTCGGCGCCCCGACGCGGCGCTGCAGGTCATCGTGGTCAGCGATGACGACGACCAGAGCGAGGCCATCCTCGGCGACGATCCGGCCGGCGCCTTCCTCGACCTGTTGGCCGACGAGGCGGCGGCCTCGGGGCGGGCGGCCCGGCTGAGCGCGATCGTCGGCGCCCCGGGCACCGGCTGCTCGGGGGTCGACGGGACGGCCCTCCCGGGTGACCGCTACGCGGCGGTCGCCGCCGAGAGCGGCGGCCTGCTCGGCGATGTCTGCACGGCCGACCTTCGGGCGGTGGTCCGCGGCCTCGGCGACCTCGCGGTCGAGCTGCCGCGCAGCTTCCCGCTCGCGGCGGCGCCCATCGACGGCACCCTTCAGGTTGAGGTGGACGGCGAGCCGACCGGGGCCTGGACCCTGCGCCTCGACCCGCCAGAGCTCGTGCTCGACGCCGCGCCCCCCGCCGGCGCCGAGCTGCGCGTGTCCTACCGCGCCGCCGGGGAGGGCTGATGGGCCCCGCCCTCGCCTTCGCCCTGCTCGGCCTCGCCCGCGCAGAACCGCTGCCATTGGAGCTCGACTTCAACGAGAGCGACGGCGGTCTCGAAGGGAGCGGCGATCCGGCCCAGTGGGAATGGGGGGTGCCCGCCGCCGGGCCCGACCCGGGCGGAGCACGGGTGTGGGCGACCCGCCTCGACCGCGACTACATGCACGACGCCGATGATCTGCTCCGCTTGCCCGCGCTGGACCTGCGCGGGGTCGACCGCCCGGTGCTCGGCCTCCGCCACTGGTACGACATCGCGCCCGGCGATGTCGGCGTGGTGGAGCTGCTCCTCGACGGCGCGTGGACGGCGGTCGAGCCGGTCTACGGCAGCCCGGACCCGGAGGGCTGGACCGGCGAGAGCGGCGGGTGGCGCACCGACTGGATCGACCTCGCCGGCGTGGGCGACCTGCACGACGTGCGGCTGCGCTTTCGCAGCGACGGCGCCGACGCCGAGGCCGGCTGGCTGCTGGGCGCGGCCCAGCTCGCCGCAGGGGACCCGGTGCCGCCCCAGATCACGCTCGGCGCCACCCCCACCGACACCACCGAGCTGGTCGGCCCCTACATCGTCACCGCGACCATCCTCGACGACGTCGGCGTCGAGACCGCCGAGCTGGTGTGGGTGCGCGAGGGCGAGGGGGCGGCGCGCGCGCCCCTGGCCGAGCTGAGCCCCGGCTTCTGGACCGGCGGCGTCCCCGGCGCGCCCCCGGGCACCTCGACGGTCTGGTGGATCGAGGCCGATGATGGCACGAACCGGGCGGCCAGCAGCGCCCAGAGCTTCCGGGTCTACCTGCCGGCGCCGACCGGCCTGCGGGGGCCCGCGGGGCGGGTGGTCGACACCCACGCGACCTTGACGTGGACACCGCCTGAGTCGGTGTTCTCGGTCGAGCGCTACCGGGTCTGGCGGGGCGACGCCCTGGTCGCAGAGTCGACCGCGCCGATCGCCGACGCGCCCCTCGCCGGCCCGGTCGACCTGTTCACCGTCTCGGCGCGCTTTCAGACGCCCAGCGGCCTCTTTGAGGGCGACCGCAGCGGCGCGGCCCAGGTGACCGCCAGCGTGCCGGCGGTCCGCGCCCTGCGGCCGACGCTGGCCTGGGCCGGCGACGAGGTGCACCTGAGCCTCGCTGGCGAGAACCTGCTGCTGGTCGAGGGCGAGGTCGGGCTCGACCTGGGCGAAGGTGTCGAGATCACCGAGATCGATGTCATTGACGTCGATCACCTCGAAGCCGAGCTGCGCGTCGACCCCGGGGCGACCCCGGGCCCGCGCACGCTGTGGATCGAGACCGGCGGCCTGCGCCTCGCCGCGCCCACCCCGGTGCAGCTCGAGCCCGGCGACCGCCGTCCGCAGATCACCGGGCTCGACCCGGCCGAGCTGCAGCCAGGCCAGCGCGCCACCGTGCGCCTCGCGCTGAGCCGCGCGCTGGCCGGCCCCGCCCAGCGGGTCGACGCCGGCGAGGGCCTGGTGGTCGGCGCGGTGCGGCCGGTCGGCCCGGCCTCGGCCCCCCTCGCGCTCGAGGTCGAGCTGACCGCCCTGCCTGACGCCGTCTCGGGCGAGCGGGAGCTGACGATCGACGACGGCGAGCGGCTCTGGACCGGCGCCACGCTGCGGATCCGCCCGCCAGACCCGCCCGCGGCGCGGGTGTGCAGTGCGTCAGGCGCGTCATCTTCGGGGTGGCTGCTCGTGGTCGGCGGGCTGGTCTGCGCCCGCGCCCGCCGCCGCCTGCGCAGGTCTTGACAAGGCCCTGACAAACCCGACGCAGGCCCAGAATCAAGTCCAGGGCGCCGATGCCGAAGGACCCCCGCCGCAGCGGGGCCCCGACCCGGGCCGCTGCGCGCCGGAGGTGTTCCCCGATGGGTTCCACGCAAGGCCCTCCTCCGCTACCGTCCCGCGGTCGAGGTCCCGATGCCCCCCGTCGATCCGCCAAACGCAGCCTCCGCCCGTCGCGGCTGGCGCCTCCCCCTCGCCCGCTGCGGCCTCGCGCTGCTCTGCGCCGCGTGGATGGCCCCGGGCATCAGCGCCGGCCACGCCAGCGGCCCGGCCCAGCCGCCCCGCCTGCCCGGCGCGATTGAGCCGGAGTCCTGCGAAGAGCCCGCGCCGCTGCCCCCCTGCGACAACGGCGCCACGCTGCCGGTCGAGGTCGTGCGGGCCACCGCCAACCACCTCGCCGCCCGCCACATCCCCTACAGCAGCAAGAACCTCGCCGACTGCTCGGGCATGGTCCACCGGGTGCTCAAGGTGATGGAGGCCCGCTGCGACGAGACCCTCAAGCCGACGCTGCACCAGGCCCGCAGCGCCGCGGCCATCGCGGGCTGGTACCAGAAGCACGGGCGGCTGCGCCGGACCGCCGACCTCGACGAGGCCGACATCGCGCTGGTGCCTGGCGCCATCGCCTTCTTCGGGGCGCCCGGCAGCCGCAGCAAGGCGCTCAACCAGATCCACCACATCGGCTTCATCCTCGACGTCACCCGCGACAGCGAGGGCCGGGTGGTGTCCTACACGATGTTCCACGGGCGCAGCCCCGGGATCGCGGCGAACATCACCACCGACCACAGCCGCACCCGCAGCCCCGCGCTGGGCAACGGGCGCGAGCCGCTGGTGGCGGTGGCCTACCCCAACCTCGCCGTGCTCGACCCAGACATGCTGCGCCACAACACCGCGGTGGCGGGCCTTGACCCCACCGACCACGTCCGGGCCGACGAGTACCCCGACGCGCTGCTCGACTAGCCGCGGCCGGCCCGGCGGCGGCGCGAATTCCCACCCCGCCGCCTTGCGGACCGCGTCGGCCAGGGTACTCCGCCGGCGGCTCGCCGCGCGGTGGAACCCAGGCGCCGGTCCCCCCACTGCCCTCGGCGGCGCCAGCGGGCCCACCCCCGCGACCCCGCCGGATCCTCCGCCGCGCCGCGCGCGCCTCTCCCCTCTCCCTCAGCGAGCCAGGCCTCCGGTCTGCACCAGGAGCAACGATGTCCCTCATCGGAAAGAAGATCCAGGACTTCAGCGCCGCCGCCGTCGTCAACAACCGCCTCGGCGCGTTCGACTCTGCCAGCCTGCGCGGCAAGTGGGCGGTGGTGTTCTTCTACCCCCTCGACTTCACCTTCGTCTGCCCCACCGAGATCATCGCCTTCTCCGACCTCGCCCCCGAGTTCGAGAAGCTCGGCGCCCAGGTCGTCGGCGTCAGCATCGACAGCCAGTTCAGCCACTTCGCGTGGGTCAACACCCCCCGCAACCGCGGCGGCCTGGGCGAGCTGAACATCCCGCTGGTCGCTGACATCAACAAGACCATCGCCCGCAGCTTCGACTGCCTCGACGAAGAGGCCGGCGTCGCCTTCCGCGGTGTGTACATCCTCGACCCCAACGGTGTGCTGCAGGCCAGCATCATCAACAACCTGCCGGTCGGCCGCAACGTCAACGAGGTCCTGCGCACGCTCAAGGCCTTCCAGTACGTGACCAGCCACGACGGCGAGGTCTGCCCGGCCAACTGGGAAGAGGGCAAGGACACCATGAGCCCGACCCCCGACGGCGTGGCCGCCTACCTCGGCAGCCACTGATGGTTCGGGGCGGGAGCGGGGCTGGTCCCCCTCCCCTCCCCTCCTCCACGGCGCGCCCACCCTCCACAGGGTGGGCGTCGCCCGTTGTGGGAGCCCGCCCGCCCGCGGCCGGTCCCCTCCACCGGGGAGCCGGGCCCCCTCAGCGCCGGGGCCGCCGCCCCTCATACAGGCGGGACAGCGCGTCCGGCGGCGCGCCGAGGTGCCAGGCCGCCCGCACCGCCCACATCGTCAGGATGGTGCGCTGCACGCCCGCCCCGCGCCAGCGCCGGGCCGAGGTGCCGATGGGCTGGGCCAGCGCGGCGAAGGCGAAGGCCGGCCGCAGGGCTTCGCAGAGCGCGAGGTCCTCACACAGCGCCACCTGGGGCCAGCCGCCCACCGCGGCCAAGGCCGAGCGGCGGGCCCAGAGCCCCATGTCGCCCGTCGCGCTCTGGGCCTGGCGGGCGCGGGCGTTCATCCACCAGGCGGTGAAGCGCAGACGGGGGTCTGGATCGTCGATCTCGACGCGCAGGCAGCCCCACTCGGCTGCGCCCGCCGCCGCCTTGATGGCCGCCCCGCTGCCCGGGCGCACCGCGCTGTCGGCGTGCACGAACCACAGCAGCGGCGCAGCGCTGCCGTCCACCCCGGCCTGCAGCTGGCGGGCGCGCCCCCGCGCCGCGTGCAGGACCCGGGCGCCGCCGGCGGTGGCCCGCGCGACGGTCTCATCGTCGCTCTGCCCGTCGACGACGACCAGCTCGTCAACCTCGGCCGACAGGGCGGCGAGCAGCGGGCCGAGCCGGTCCGCCTCGTTCCACGCCGGAACGACCGCGCAGAGGGCGTCTTGGCGCAGCGGCACGGTGGGCTCCGGGGGCCTGCCCGATTGACAGACCGCCGCGCTGTGTAAAACGACGCTCGCGCCAGGACCACCGCGGGCCCTGGCCCCACCCTCTCGCGCCCACCATCTTGGAGCCCCCAATGGCCTTTACGCTTCCGCCGCTGCCCTACGCCGACAACGCCCTTGAGCCCCACCTGAGCGCCGAGACCATCAGCTTCCACTATGGCAAGCACCACCAGACCTATGTGACCAACCTCAACAACTTCGCGGCCAACGACGAGAAGCTCGCCGCGCAGTCGCTCGAAGAGATCGTGCGCACCAGCGCCGGCGGCGTCTTCAACAACGCCGCCCAGGTCTGGAATCACACCTTCTACTGGAACAGCCTGAGCCCCAACGGCGGCGGCGCCCCCACCGGCGCCCTGGCCGCGGCCATCGACGCCACCTGGGGCAGCTTCGACGCGTTCAAGGCCGAGTTCAACAAGGCGGCTGCGGGCCAGTTCGGCAGCGGCTGGGCCTGGCTGGTCAAGGGCGCCGACGGCGCGCTCAAGATCACGACCACCGGCAACGCCGGCTGCCCGCTGACCGAGGCCGGCGTGACCCCCCTGCTGACCTGCGACGTCTGGGAGCACGCCTACTACATCGACCACCGCAACAGCCGGCCCAACTACCTCGCGGCCTTCTGGAAGCTGGTGAACTGGGACTTCGCCGCCGCCAACCTCAGCGCCTGAGCCCCCCGCGGGGCGCCCCCTGCCTGCGGGCAGCCCCGGGCGCCCCCGCTCAGCGGCGCAGCAGGCCGTCGACGAGGCGGCCGACCTGCGCTGCGGTGTCGAGCCGGGCGAGCCCCCGCGCCGCCTGGCCCATCGCGGTCAAGGCCGCGGGATCAGCGACCAGCGCGTCGACCTCGGCGGCGACCTGGTCGGGGTTCATCCCGCGCTCGAGCACCACCCGGGCCGCGCCCGCGCGCTCGAGGCCGCGCGCGTTCCCCTCTTGGTGGTTGTCGGTGACGTTGGGCGAGGGCACGAGCACCGACGGCAGCCCCACCGCGCACAGCTCGGCGAGGGTCGACGAGCCGGCCCGGCAGACCACCACCGCCGCCGCCGCGTAGGTATCGGCCATGCGGTCTTCGTAGCCGACGATGGCCACGCCCTC
>JBJONS010000377.1:0-3363 GCA_046051725.1 Pseudomonadota bacterium
GCGCGGGCGCCTGCGGCGGCGGCGCGGGCCACCATGGCGGCGACCGGGCCGCGGATGCCGGACTGGTCCCGCAGGCGGGTCAGGGCCTCGCGCTCGATCTGGCGCACGCGCTCGCGCGACAGGCCCATCTCTTTGCCCACCTCGGACAGCGTACGGAATTCACCGTCCTCGAGGCCGTAGCGGCGGGTCAGCACGAAACGCTGGCGCTCGGTCAGCAGCGCGTGGAAGGCGTCGTCCATGCGCGTGAGCTCTTGCTGGTTGATCGCCTCGAGGTCGGGCTGGGGCGCCTCTTCGTCGCTGAGGAAGCGGTCGAGGGGGCGCGGGCGCGGGCCGTCGTCGACGGGCTGCTCGAGCGAGATGGTGTTGCCCTGGCTCAGCAGCAGCTCGGCGCGCTCTTTGTCGATGCCCACCTCGTCAGCGAGGTCGGCGACGGTGTACTCGACACCCACCGACTCAAAGCGCTTCATCGCCTTGCGCAGGTTGCGGGTCTGCTCGACCGCGCAGCCGGGCAGGCGCACCGGGCGGCCGGTGTGGTCGATGGCGCGGGTCATCTGCGCGCGCACCCACCACCGGGCGTAGGTCGAGAAGCGGATGCCGCGGTCGGGGTCGAAGCGCTTGGCCGCGCGCAGCAGGCCGATGTAGCCCTCTTGCACGAGGTCTTCTTCGTCCATGAACGGGCCGGCGAGCTTGCGGGCCTCGCCGTGGGCGATGCGGCGGCCGGACATCGCGAGGCGCCAGCGCAGGTTCTCGGCGTCGTTCCACGCCTGGCTGGCCGTGGTCGCGTACTCGCGGATCTCTTTGTCTTTGCGGGCGGCCTTCTGCACGGCCTTCACCGCCTCTTCCAGGCGGTCGACGGCGCCGGCGCGGGTGCGCTCGGCCCGGTCCGGGCGGCGCATGAGGATGTCGTCGGCGTCCTTGATGCCGGCGACCGCCTCACGCGCGATCTGCTCGGCACGGCGGATCTTCCGCGCCATGGCCTTCTCTTCTTCGGCGGTGAGCCGCTCAGAGACGCCATCGCCGGAGTCGAAGCTGCGGAGCTGGGAGAGGGACATGCGTTGGGGACCTCTGTGAAGCGTCGCGGGCTGGGGCGGGGCCCTCAGCTCCCCCCGCTGCGGCCGGGGCGGCAGTGGGGGAGGGCGGCGCGAGGGAAGCGGGGATGAGCTGGCCGGCCTGCGCGCGGCAGAGCGCGCGGGGGCATCGGCCCGGTCGAGATGCTGCGGAGGGCTGCCAGTGACGGGCGGGGGACGAACCGGCGGTTGCGGGGCGAAGGGAGCGGGCGGCCGGGCAGCGGTCGGACCGCGGGCGCCGGCCCCGGCGGGCGCCCCCACCGGCGCAGCGTGGGGTGGACGTCGGGCGGCGGGGCGTCGAGGTGTGGGGGAGAGTTTCAACAAAGGGGGCGGGCCGTGTCAACCCACAATCGCTGCTCCCTCGTCACGTCGGTGTCAACCGACCAGGGGCTCGCCGCGCGGGGCCCCAGCTGCGTCGACAACACCTCGGCGGTCTGCAGCATGCCAGAGCGCGGTCCTGACCTGCCACGAAATTTGGACCGGGGCGAGGCCTGCGGCGCGGGGGGAGGCTGGGGCCCGGGTGCTATGGTGCGGGGGCCGCCGCGCGGAGCGTGCGCCGAAGCCCGCGCCGGTGCGCAGGGAGGACTGAGCATGGACCGGATGTTTCGCGGGATCGGGCCGGGGGCGGGCGCTGCGCTTTGCGAGGCGCGCCTCGGCGAGAACGGTGGCGCGCACGCCAGAGATCGCCACAGGACCGTCACCAGATCGCCGCGGTTCGTCGGCGCGCTGGCGGCCCTGCTCGGGCTCTGCGCCTGCGCCGCCGACAAGGCCCCGGCGGGCGAAGAGGACGAGGTGGTGGACCCGGGCGATGGCGGGGGCGGCGGCGATGGCGGCGACGGCAGCTGCGACGACGACGGCGACTGCGGCCGCGGCAAGATCTGCGTCGAGCAGGCCTGCGTGGCCGGCGACCGCAACAACAGCGCAGACGAGGCCGAAGCCCTCCGTTTTGGGGACGGCGAGACCTTCGCCGAGGGCACCATCAACCCGGCCGGCGACCGCGACTGGTGGGTGATCGAGGCCGACGGCGGCGAGTACATCCGCGTGGTCACCGTGGTGGACGGTGAAGACGACGACGGGCCCTATGACACGGTGCTGCGCGTCGAGCGGGCCAACGGCAAGCCGGTGACCTCGGCCAACGAGTTCGCCACCGGCTCGGGCGTGAGCGGCGTGGACGCGGTCGCCTTCGCCTACCTCGACGCGCCGGGCCTCTACTATGTGATCGTCGAGGACATCGGCAGCGCCGTCGATGACGAAGAGCGCCCGCCTGAGGGCAGCGTCGACTACGTCTACAGCATCGCGCTGCAAGAGTGGGGGTCGGCGCTCGGCGAGCCCGACAGCGCCGAGGCGCCGAGCCTGATCGCCACGCTCGACACCGACCGGATCTGGGTCAGCGTCGGGGCGCTCATCGACGCCCCGGGCGACGTCGATCACCTCGCGCTTGAGGTGCTGCTCGACGGCTACGACCTCTTCCTCGACGGCAACGACGACCTCTCGGGCAGCGACCTCGCCCCGCGGCTGCGCCTCGTGGATGACGCAGGCCAGGTCTTCCTCGCCAAGGACGACGTCGGGCCGGCGGGCACGGCCTACTTCCCCGGCCTGCCGGCCGGCAGCTACCGGGTCGAGCTCAGCGACGCGGCGGGGGCCGGCGGCCCCAACCACTGGCTGTTCCTGCACGCCATCGCCCGCGAGGCCATCGACGCCTACGCCTTTGAGAGCGAGCCCAACGACAGCGCGCCGAGCGCCGACGTGGTCGACCAGACCGAGCTCGAGAACAGTGGCGGCAACCTGTTCACCGAGGGGGCGGTCGAGGGCGTGGCCGACGCCGGGTCCGACGAGGACTGGTTCCGCTTCGAGGCCGACTACGAGGCCAACTGGCTGGTGGTCTGCGCGAACGCGGGCACCTACGGCGCGACCTCGACGCCGAGCATCGAGGTCTACGACGAGCTGGGCGAGCTGCTCGCGACCGGGCCGGCGAGCCCGGTGGGAAGCCCGGGCGCGCTCATCGAGAACATTGAGCTGGTGCCCGGCACCTACCATTTGCGGGTGGTGCACCCGGCCGAGGCCAGCGGCGGGCCGGGCGACTGGTACCGGGCGCTGGTCTACGTCGCGAGTTTTGAGGTGGGGGGCTATTCCTGTCCTTGATCGGCTGCGCCGGGGCTTTTTCGCGCTGGTTGGATGCTTCCGCTGGTCTGTTTTTGCTGGGGTTGCGCGGTTTCGAGGCGACTCTTCGCGGAGGCTGGGGGCGGCCCGCCCCCAGACCCCCGGGGCCAGGGGCCTGCGCGGCCCCTGGCGACCC
>JBJONS010000378.1:0-2545 GCA_046051725.1 Pseudomonadota bacterium
GGCCGGCGCCACCACCTCAACGTCGCGCTGATGCGGGCGGGCGTCGCGCTGGGGCGCGCGCGCGACGCCGCCCCGTGGGACTGGATCCAGGGCAGCCGCGACCCGGTCAAGGCCAGCCGCGCGGCTGCGCTTTTCGACGCGCTGGAGCGCAAGCTCGCCGCGCCGCGCTAAGGCCCGCGCCGCGCCTGCCGCCTGGACCCGCCCCCGCGGCCTGGACCTGTGCGAGGATGACGATAGCGCGCGCCATCCGGGCGCGGCGCGCGCCCGCGCCGCCGCCCAGCGCCAGAGCCCCACGGAGCCCCCATGAGCGTCACGCTGATCAACCCGCCCGAGAAGAAGCGCGTGTGGGCCGGCATCGCCGAGAGCATGGCCTATGGGGTCTACTGCTTCCCGCCGCTCGGCCTGATGTACCTGCAGGCCAGCCTCGAGAAGCGCACGCCGCTGCGCTGCGAGATCTACGACGCCATCGTCGACGACATGGACCACCCCGACTTCGAGAAGGGCCTCGACCGCTACGATCTCGACGTGGTCGGCATCTCGGCCTACACCCACTCGCTGCCCGACGTGCAGCTGTCGATCGACGCGGTGCGCAAGCGCAACCCGCGGGCCAAGATCGTGCTGGGCGGGCCGCACCCGATCATGTTCCCCGAGTACGCGATCGGCCTGCGCGGGGTCGACGCCATCTGCACCGGCGATGGCGACGACGCCTTCGTCGAGCTGGTCGAGGCGTGGGAGGCCGGCCGCAGCGCCGAGGGCATCGAGGGCGTCTGGTTCAAAGACACCGACGGCAGCGTGATCAAGAACGCGGCGCGCAAAGAGCCCAAAGACCTCAGCTGGCAGATCTGGCCCGACCGCAGCCGCACGCGCTACCGCGACTACTGGGTGCCCGGCGCCAAGCAGCCGATGGTCACCACCGCGGTCACCAGCCGGGGCTGCCCGCACTCCTGCCCCTTTTGCTTCACGTACACCAAAAAGTACCGGATGCGTGAGATCGACAACATCCTCGACGAGATGGAGCACTGCGTCAGCCTCGGCATCACCGAGGTCTTCTTCGTCGACGACCTGTTCACGCCCAACGCCCAGTGGGCGATGAAGTTCTGCGACGGCATCGAGCGCCGCGGCCTCAAGTTCAACTGGGGCTACAAGACGACGATCGCCGGCACGACCCGCGAGCAGGTGCGCCGCTGCAAAGAGATGGGCGCGACCAAGATCCACTTCGGCGTCGAGTCGATGCACAACGAGGGCCTCGCGGTGCACCAGAAGCACTGCGACACTGACGACGTGCACCGCGTCTTCCGCTGGTGCCGCGAAGAGGGCGTGCGCAGCGTCGCCTACATCATGATCGGCGGGCCCCACGAGCGCACGCGCGAGGACATCGTCAAGAACCTCGACGCGGCGCTCACCCTCGACCCCGACTACGCGGCTTTTGCGATCTACACGCCGTACCCGAACACGCCGACCTTCGACGAGGGCGCCAAGCTCGGGCTGTACGCGGCCGACTGCTGGGAGCGGATCATGAAAGACCCGCTCTGCGGCGCCGAAGTGCCCGTGGTGTGGGAGCAGCACCTCAAGAAAGAAGAGCTGCTCGATCTTCTCAAGCTCTGCCACCGCAAGTTCTACTTCCGGCCCAAGTTCGTGGCCCGGCAGCTGCTGTCCCTCGAGAGCCGCCAAGAGCTGACCCGCCTCGTGAACGGCGCGATGTCTCTGGTCAAGCTCGAGCTGGTGCGCCCGGGCATGCACGAGGCGCCGATCTAAGGGCCGGTGCCCGCCCCCGGGGCGCGCGGCGACGGCCCGCGCGACCATCGGAGCGCTGCAGGTCAAGTCCAGGCGGAGCGCACCGGCGCGGCGGCCCGCTGTCCGCGCGCGCCGCGGCGCGCCGTCCTGCGCCCGGGCCCAGCGGCGGGCCTGGGCGGGGCCCGCGGTGATCGCGCCGCGGCGCGCCCGCAGCGGCGCGCGGCCGTCGATTCGGTGAGAGTGACGCGCCTGACGTTGTCGTCTGGGCATGTCGACCCGCAGCAGGTGATCGGATCGCCGCGGTGCGCGCCCTGACATCGCCAGGACATATGTCTTCGATTGTCGTCGCGGTCTGCGGGTGGTACAAATTGGCCCACGCAGCCCTCCGCAGTCGGCCGCCCACGGGGTCTCTGGGCGATCCGCGGCAGGGAGAGCAGCGCAGCCCTTGCCCGCGAGGTCCGCCCATGCCGCTCCACCGCTCCCCCCTGCTCGCGCTCTGCCTCCTCGCCGCCTGCGGCGCCCCAGAGGCCCCCTCGACCGGCGCACCGGCGCGGGCCCCCGCCGGGCCCGACGCCGACCAGCCCACCGACGCGGCCTGGGCCCGCAGCTACGTCCAGGGCATGGATCGCGCGCTGGCCGACAACCCCGAGATGGCCCAGATCAACGCGCTCGAGGGCGCGGTCGCCGAGGCCGAGCGCGCGGTGCTCGCGCCCTTCGCCCGCGCGCTGCGCGCCCGCGACGCGGCCGCAGCCCAGCGGCTCTACGCGGGCGCCGGGGTGGGCCTGCGGTGGGCCAGCGCCAAGGCCACCAC
>JBJONS010000379.1:0-6452 GCA_046051725.1 Pseudomonadota bacterium
AAGAGCACTTGTCGGGCCTCGGAGAGCCCGCCCGAAGGTGAGGTGCCGACCGTGGAGCCGGTCTGCGCGGTGACGAACAGGGAGATCCAGCCGAGGCGGGTGCCGGCGGGCGACGCCTGCCGGAGTTGGAGCATCCGGTGCACGTCGCCGGGGAGCAGGGCCCAGTCAGAGGGGTAGCTGGCCCTGTGGAGGGCGTCGACGGTGACGTCGCCGATCCCGACGAAGGGGCAGTCGGGGTGCAGGAGCGGGTCGGCTGAGAACGCCGCGGTAGATGGTCCTTCCCCTCCGGGCCGGGTATAGGAGCCGCCCCGAGTAGACGAGCGGTGAATCCTGGCCGTGAGGTCGTGGAGGGAGACCGCGCAGTCGATCGGGGCGCCGCTGGCAGTGTGCGCCACGCCCGACAGCCAGAGCGCGTCGGCCCCGAGCACGGCCGCTCCCTCCCAGCGGAAGGAGCGGATTATCTGTACGGAGAGGTCGAGCCGCAGCCCCTCCGCGCCGCCGCGGAGCTCGGACCAGCACTCGAGCAGCAGCCCGCAGTCGGGGTCGTCGCAGCCGACCAGCCCATCACGGTCGCGGTCAACATCGTCGCAGCGCTCGGTGCACGCGGTGGTGCAATCGGCGTCCTCGCAGTCCGCGAGGCCGTCAGCGTCCTCGTCGCCGTCGAGCGCGCAGTCCTCGGGGCAGCTCGCGCCCCAGCAGTCGGGATCGCGGCAGTCGATGAGCCCGTCGGCGTCGTTGTCGTCGCCGTCTCGGCAGAGCTCAGCACAGTCGACGCTGCTGCAGTCTGCGTCGGCGCAGTCGGTGGTGCGGTCGGCGTCGTTGTCGATCCCGTCACCGCAGAGCTCGGGGCAGCGAGGGCCGTTGCAGCGCGGGTCGGCGCAGTCGGTCAGGCCGTCGAGGTCGTTGTCGACGCCGTCGGCGCAGTCTTCGAGGCAGGGCAGGCCGGCGCAGTCAAGGTCGGCGCAGTCGATGAGCCCGTCGCAGTCTTCGTCGCCGGCCCTGAGGCAGTCCTCGGGGTTGCCCGGGCTGCGCGCGGCGTCGCGGTCGGCGCAGTCGCCCCCGCCGGCCAGGGGCGCGGCCGGTACGCCCACTGGCGGGCAGGCGAGGGTGGGCGCCTCAGTCGACCAGCCGTCGCCGTCGCGGTCTTCGCCGCTGAGGATGCGCCCCTCAACCTCGGCGCCCTCGTCGGTTTGGCCGTCGCAATCGTTGTTGATGCCGTCGCAGTCTAGCGGGGCGGCGGCGCAGTCGGGGCCGGGCTCGGCGCCGTCGGCCGCAGGCGCGGCGCTGTCGGCGGGCTCGGGCTGTGGATCGGTCGTGTCGTCGCGCGGGGCGCAGGCCGCGGGCGTGAGCAGCGCGGCGAACAGGGAGGCGTGGAGGAGCAGGCGCACGCGGGACCCTCGGGGGCGCGCGAGGAGGGGGCGCGCCGCTCTGGAGCTTCACCGGTCGGTGGCCTCCGCGGCAATTGCGCGGCATGGCGGCAGGGAGCCGGAGCGCGGCGCAGCCGGTCGGGGCGCGGCCCCGACCAAGGCGGGCGGGCGGCGACCGTGGCGCCGCCCGGGGACCCGCCGCGCGCGCAGGCGCCCGACGGCGCAGCCGGGCCGCCCAAGGTCAGCGCAGGGGCGGTGGCAGGGAAGGCCAGGTCGACCCGCCCTGGGGGCTCCTCGGCGGGCCCGACTGTGGCAGAGTGCGCGCATGGAGTCCCGATGATCCCTGCCCGCCGCGCTCTCGCCCCCGCCTGCCGCACCGCTGCTCCCGCCCGTCCGGCGCTGCTGCTGGCCCTGCTCTTCGCCTGCGCCGAGGCGCCCGACGGCAAGCCCGCCGCCGAAGAGGCCGACGCCGACGCCGACGCCGACGCCGACGCCGACGCCGACGCGGACACGGACGCCGACGCGGACGTCGACACCGGCGACACGGGGGCGCCGCCCGTGCCCTGCGGCAGCGGTGAAGGTGACCTGCCAGACGGCATCCTCAGCCAGCGGTGGGACGATGGCACCCCGGTGAGCGCGCTCGAGGCCACCGGCTGGGCCTTCGACCTGCGGTCGAGCGGCGGCGGGCTCTGGGAGCTCGGCGCCTCGCGCGCCAACGAGGGCGTGCGCTTCGAACTCGAGCGCCCGGCCCGGGTCTACGGGTTCACGCTGACCTGGGCCCAGGTCGCTGATGGCGCGGCGCCCGGGTCGCCGGTGACCGCGGGGATTTACGCTGACTTTGGCTACAACGGCTTCGACTACTGGCAGTGGGCCCCGCTGGCCGAGCTTGACCGCTGCGCCCGCGACGTCGAGGCCGACCTGGGCGCCGGCCGTGGCACCACCTATGTGCTGCCCGAGCCGCTCGAGGTGGCGCCAGGGCTGCTCTACGTGGGCCACCAGCGCGCCGGGACCGGCGACAAGGCGCTGTCTTTCGACGGCAGCTACGCGGGGGACGGCGACTGCGCGGGCTGGAGCGACTGTCACTCGGCGGTCAACCTGCCCGATGCCGAGGCGCGCAGCTACTTCAATGGCTTGAGCACGCTGATCCCCTACGACTACCTGGTCACGCTGCACTACGCGTACACCGAAGAGCCTGCCGCGCCCGCCTTCGTCGCCCTCGACGGGGTGCCGGCCGGCGGCCGCCAGGCCTGGGGCGACTATGACAACGACGGCTGGGTCGACCTGCTGCTGCCGGGCCTCACCTTGCTGCGCAACGAGGCCGGCGCGGGCTTCACCGACGTGACCGGCCTCGTCGGCCTGCTGCCCGGCGCCAGCGGCGGGGTGTGGGGAGACTACGACAATGACGGCGACCTCGATGTGTTCGCCTTCACCGAGTCGGCCGCGGCCGGCGACACGCTGTGGCGCAATGACGGGGCGGCGGGCTTTGTCGACGTCACCGTGGCGCTCGGCATCGACGACCTGCAAGACAGCAACCCGTGCGGCGACCCGGTGGCCAACGTGCACGCGCCCTCGCCGGGCGCCGCGTGGCTTGACTTCGACGCCGACGGCGATCTCGACCTGTATGTGCCCAACTTCATCTGTTGGTCGGACTACACCTACTACGAAGATGACGTCTACCGAAACGACGGCGAGGCGGGCTTTGTGCGCCTGACCGGCGAGGGCGGCTGGGCGGCGGGGGCGACCGCCTCGCGGGGGGCCAACCCGGCCGACGCCGACGGCGATGGTGACGTCGATCTGCTCGTCAACAATTACGTGCTGCAGGCCAACCTCTACCTTGAGAACGACGGGACGGGCGGCGTGGCCGAGGCGGGGGCGGCGAGCGGCCTCGCCGGCATCGGGACCCGGCGCGGCGCCACGACCTACTACGGCCACACCATCGGGACAGCCTGGGGTGACCTCGACAACGATGGTGACCTGGACGCCATCCTCGCCAACCTCGCCCACCCGCGGTACTTCAACTTCTCAAACAAGACCCAGGTGATGCAGAACAACGGCGACGGCACCTTCACCGACCTGCAGGGTGACTGGTCGACCCCCGCCGGGGCCGCGGGGCTGCGCTACCAAGAGACCCACTCGGTGCCGGTGCTCGCGGACTTCGACCTGGACGGGGTGCTGGATCTGAGCATCTCGGCGGTCTATCCGGGGCGGCCCACCGATCTGTATTGGGGCAAGGGCGACGGGACCTTTACGCTCGACGCGTACCGCTCGGGCATCGACACGGTCAACGGGTGGGGGATGGCGGCGGCGGACGTCGATCACGACGGCGACCCCGATCTGGCCACCACCAGCGCTCTGTTCGAGAACCGGGCGGCCCGCCGCGGCGGTGGGTTGAGCATCGCCGTGATCGGCGACGGGGGCGCCAACCGCGCGGCGATCGGCGCCACCATCCGGGTGAGCGCGGGCGGGCGCACCGTCACCCGCCACGTGAGCGGCGGCGGCGGCCAGGGCAACCAAGACGAGCTGCACCCGAGTTTTGGCCTGGGCGAGGCCACGGTGGTGGATCGGGTCGAGATCACCTTCCCTGGGGGCGATGTCGCGGTCTTCGACGGGCCGCTGCCGGCCAGCGGCAAGCTGTGGCTGAGCCAGACCGGCCGAGTGGCCGAGGGCTACAGCCCCCCGGCCTGGTGAGCGCCCCGCGGCAGGGAGCCGGAGCGCGGCGCAGCCGGTCGGGGCCCCGCCCCGACCAAGGCGGGCGGGCGGCGACCGCGGCGCCGCCCGGGGACCCGCCGCGCGCGCAGGCGCCCGACGGCGCAGCCGGGCCGCCCGAGGTCAG
Organism: Pseudomonadota bacterium; assembly: GCA_046051725.1. Lineage (GTDB taxonomy): Bacteria > Myxococcota_A > UBA796 > UBA796 > UBA2385 > JAEUKK01. Next base: position 4,201 of record JBJONS010000379.1, read on the forward strand.
CGCGATGGCAGCAGCTCGAGCTCGACACACTGGGTGGTGGTGCCGGGGTAGGGCGCTTCGACCGGGGGCGCGCCGTTGGGCAGCCGGGCGTTCAGCACGCGCTCAGCGCCGATGTAGATGCGAAGGCCGCGGTCAGCGTCGCTGAGCCCCCGGGGGACCGGGTCGTAGGAGAAGTCGATGGGGTGCACCCAGGCGAGGCGGTCGACGCCGCCCGCGTCGACCACGAAGGCCGCGGGCTCGCCGGTGGCGGTCGGGTGGGTGCCGAGGTCCAACATCGAGCAGGGGCCGCGAAGCTGCTGCTCTCCAGGCCAGGGGAAGAAGAACTCGCTGGAGGACTCCGGAGCCCACCAACGAAGGCTGAGGCCGCGCCCGCGCACCGGGCAGCGCGCCAGCTCGTGCCCGTCGGGCTGCACCAGGGTCATGGTGGAGTCTGGAGCCAGGGCAGTGACCTCCATCGCGCTGTCCCAGGTGGTGGAGTGGTGCCAGCTCTCTGCGCTGCTGGAGCAATAGACGCCTTGTCCGGCGCCGATCTCGAGCACCCGTGTCAAGCAGTTGCCGTCGGTGGCGCAGTCGGGGTCGGCGCAGCCCGCTGCCCCGTCGCCGTCGAGATCGCCCGCCCCGCCGCAGTCTTCGACGCAGCCCGCCGCGCAGTCGGGGTCGGCACAATCCCAGAGACCGTCTTGGTCCTCGTCGCCGGGGGCCCCGCACTGCTCGGCGCACGACACCACCTCGTAGCAGTCGGGGTCGGCGCAGTCGGTGACGCCGTCGACGTCATTGTCTCGACCGTCGGCGCAGATCTCGTCGCATGAGGGGTCTACGCAGCTTGGGTCGTCACATCCAGCGAGGCCATCGCCGTCCAGATCGGGATGGGTGGCGCAGTCGTTCACGCAGTCGGGATGGCCGAGGCATCCGGGATCGGCGCAGTCGGTCAGGCCGTCACGGTCCACGTCGAAGCCATCCGCGCAGTCGTGGGGGCTGGTGCCCTCGCCGCATGCCGGGTCGGCCGCGCAGTCGGTGTCGAGGCAGTCGCTCCACCGGTCGAGATCGTCGTCGACCCCGTTGGCGCAGTCTTCGGCGCAGCGCGGGTCGGCGCAGTCGGCGTCGGCGCAGTCTGCCGCCCCATCGGCGTCGTTGTCGAGGCCATCGGCGCAGTCCTCGCCGCAGGCGGCCTCGAGGTCGCAGGCCGGGTCGGCGCAGTCCGTCGCACCGTCGGCGTCGTTGTCGAGGCCATCGGTGCAGTCCTCGGCACAGGCGGGATTGACGTCGCAGCGGGGGTCTTCGCAGTCTACTCGCAGGTCGTCGTTGTTGTCGAGGCCGTCCTCACAGTCCTCGGCGCAGATCGGGTCCTCGTCACAGGCCGGGTCGAGGCAGTCGGCGAGGCCGTTGAGGTCTGTGTCGAGGCGGTCGTCACAGACCTCGGCGCAGGCGGGCAGCGGCGCGCAGCTTGGATCTTCGCAGTCGATGCCGTCGAGCTCGTTGTCGTCGATACCGTTGTCGCAGAGGACCTCGTAGAACGAGCCCGGCCCGATACAGTCGGGGTCCTCCCAGGGGTAGAGACCGTCGGCGTCGTGGTCGAGCTCGTCGTAGCAGTCCTCCACGGGGATGCAGCCGGGCGCGTCTGCACAGTCGGTGTCGTCGCAGTCAGCGTCACCGTCGGCGTCTTCGTCGCCGGGGAGGTCGCAATCCTCGGCGGGAGGGGCGCAGGTGGGCGCCGCGGTACAGTCGGTGTCGTCACAGTCGGCGTCACCGTCGAGATCTTCGTCGCCGACCGTGGCACAGTCCTCGGGCCAGGAACGGCAGCTCGGGTCAGCGGCGCAGTCGGCGTCGTCGCAGTCAACGTCACCGTCGGCGTCTTCGTCGCCGATCGTGGCACAGTCTTCGGGCCAGGAGCGACAGCTGGGGTCGGCGGCGCAGTCGGGGTCGTCGCAGTTGGCGTACCCGTCGGTGTCTTCGTCGCCAGGGAGGTCGCAGTTTTCGGCGGGTGGGGCGCAGGCGGGCTCGGCGGCGCAGTCGGCGTCGTCGCAGTCAGCGTCACCGTCGGCGTCTTCGTCGCCGGGGGTGCTGCAGTCTTCGGGCGGCGGTGGGGTGCTGCCGGTGTCTGTCGGCGCATCCCCGCCGTCGGTTCCGTCCGCGCCGTCCGCGCCGTCCGCGCCGTCCGCGCCGTCCGCGCCGTCCGCGCTGTCCGCGTCGTCTGCGCCGTGCGCTTCACCCCCATCTCCCCCGTCGTCGGGTGCACCCAGGTCGTCGCCATC
>JBJONS010000380.1:0-5020 GCA_046051725.1 Pseudomonadota bacterium
CTCGCCGAGGTGCTCGCGCAAGAGGCCCGTTTCGACGCCGCGCCCGGACTGGTGATGGCCGCCGAGCGCCCCCCGGCGCCGTGGGGGCTCGCCGCCGCGCCGCGCCCCGCGGCCCACGAGGCGCCGCAGCTCCGGCTGCGGGGCGTGCAGACCCACAACCTCCGCTCGATCGACGTGGATCTCCCCCAGGGCAAGCTCACCGTGATCACGGGGCCCTCCGGCAGCGGCAAGACCTCCCTGGCCTTCGACACGCTCTTCGCCGAGGGCCAGCGCCGCTACGTCGAGTCGCTCAGCACCTATGCCCGCAGGTTCTTGGGGCGGATGGAGCGGCCGCCGCTCGACCTCGCCGAGGGGCTCGCCCCGGCCATCGCCATCGATCAGCGCAACCGGGGCCACAACCCCCGCTCGACCGTCGCCACCACCACCGAGATCTATGACGCGCTGCGCGTCCTCTTCGCGCGGATCGGGCGCCCGCACTGCCCCCACTGCGGGGTGCACCTCCAGGCCCGGCCGCCCTCGGTCGCCGCCCGCGAGCTGGCGCGGCTGAGCCCGGGTCCGGGATGGCTCCTCGCCGAGGTCGCCGCCGACACGCCCGCGCAGGATCTGCTGCGGAGCGGCTACACCCGGGCGTGGCAGGGCGCGGCACCTGGCGGCGCGCCGGTCGAGCTCGAGGAGCTCGTCGCTGAGGCCGCGGCAGCAGGCGGGCCCGGCGCGATGGCTGGCCGCCGGCTCGTCATCGACCGCTTCGACCCGGCCCGCGAGCCGGCCGAGCGCGTGTCGGAGGCCATCTCCGACGCCTACCGCTGGGGTCAGGGCGCCTGTGCCTTCCTGCCCCGGGCCGGCGGCGCGCCGATCCAGCTCGCGCGCAGCCCGCTGTGCCCGGCGCACGGCGCGGTCTTGCCCGATGAGCTCACCCCGCGCCACTTCAGCTTCAACAGCCACCTCGGGGCCTGCCCCGCCTGTGCGGGGCTCGGCCGCCGCGTCGAGATCGACCCAGACCTCCTGCTGCCCCACCCCGACCTGCCGCTGGGCGAGGCGATGGAGCCGGCGGTCGCGGCGCTCGTGCTGCGCTCGCCCCGCAACCGGGCGCTCCTCGCCGCACTCTACGCACAGCACGGCGTCCCCGAAGACCGGCCCGTCGATGCGCTCCCTGCCCCGCTGCGCGCCGCGGTGCTCCACGGCGCGCCCAGCCCGCTGGCCATCCGCTACGCGCGAAGCTGGGGCGGGGGCGCCGCCTCGCAGATCGCCGAAGAGGTCCCCTGGCCCGGGCTGCTCGGCTTGGCCAGCGGCTGGGCCCGCGCCGCCGCCCTCCGCCGCGAGACCCGCTGCAGCGCCTGCGGCGGCGCTCGCCTCAGCCCCGTGGTGCGGTCCGTCCGGGTCGGCGAAGGCGACGGCGCGCTGGCCATCCACGAGGCCGTACAGCTGACCGTGGCCCAGGCCGCCGCGCGGTGGAGCGCGATGGGGCTCCGCCCCCATGAGCAGCTCATCGCCGCCCAGCCCATCGAGGACATGCTCAACAAGCTGCGCTTCCTCGACGACGTGGGGCTCGGCTACCTCACGCTTGACCGGGCCAGCGACTCGCTGTCGGGCGGCGAGTCCCAGCGCATCCGCCTCGCGACCCAGCTGGGCGCGCGCCTCACCGGCACCCTCTACGTGCTGGACGAGCCGACCGTGGGCCTCCACCCCCGCGACACCGCCCGCCTGATGAACACGCTTGAGGGGCTCCGCGACCTCGGGAACACCCTGGTGGTCGTCGAACACGACCTCGAGGTGATCCGCCGGGCCGACCACCTCATCGACATGGGCCCGGCGGCCGGCGAGCACGGGGGCCGGGTCGTCGGGGCCGGCTCACCGGCGGCGCTGGCGCGCGGGGGCAGCCTGACCGGGCGGTACCTCAGCGGCGCGCTGTCCATCCCCATCCCCACAGCGCGACGCAGCCCCCGCGGGCACATCACGACCCCGCCTGCCCACCTGCACAACCTCCAGGGTGCCGTGCTTCGGCTGCCGCTGGGCTGCCTGACCGCGGTGACCGGCGTCAGCGGCTCGGGGAAGAGCAGCATCGTGATGGAGCACCTGGTCGACCACCTCGCCGCGCAGGGCGTGCTGACGCTGGGTCGTGCGCCCGAAGACGGGCCCGAAGAGCCCGGGGAGGCAGCGCCGGCCGCGCGCAAGGGCCGCGGCCGGGCCCCGAAGGTCGAGGGCCTGCCCCAGCGGCTCGTGATCGTCGACCAGCGGCCGATCGGGCGCTCGCCCCGCAGCACGCCCGCCACCTGGTCAGAGGTCTGGGATCCCATCCGCGCGCTGTTCGCCGAGGCGCCGCTGTCCCGCGAGCGGGGCTGGACGCCGGGGCGCTTCTCGTGGAACACCCCCGGCGGCCGGTGCGAGGCCTGCCAGGGCCGGGGCTCGACCCTGGTCGAGATGCACTTCCTGTCCGACATCTGGCTGCCCTGCGAGGCCTGCGGCGGGCGCCGCTTCACCCGAGAGACCCTCGAGGTCCGCTGGCGCGAGCACAGCATCGCCGACGTGCTCGACCTGGACGTCGCCTCGGCCCTCTCGCTCTTCACCAACCAGCGGCGGGTGCGGCCGCGGCTCCAGGCCCTCGTGGACGTCGGGCTCGGCTACCTGCGCCTCGGCCAGCCGGGCAACACCCTGTCTGGCGGTGAAGCCCAGCGCCTCAAGCTCGCGAACGAGCTGGTCTCTCGCGCCGAAGAGACCCTGTACCTCCTCGATGAGCCGACCACCGGCCTGCACCTCGCCGACATTGACCTGCTGGTGAAGGTCCTGCATCGGCTGGTCGACCAGGGTCACACGGTGGCCTTCGTCGAGCACCAGCCCGACCTCATCGCGAACGCCGACCACGTCATCGACATGGGCCCCGAGGGGGGATCGGGCGGTGGGCAGATCATCGCCGAGGGCACACCAGAGCAGCTCGCGGTCCTCCCCGGAAGCCACACCGGGCGCTTCCTCGCCCCCCTGCTCGGATCCGCCCGGTGATCCCCCTGGCGTCCGCCGCGGGCCCCGGGTCCACGCGGGCCGGCCTCGACCGGGGTCGGCCCGCGGCCTCCCCCGCGCCGCAGCCCGGCCGCGCCCAGCGCTCTCGGGCGCGACCCGCGGCCTCACGGTCGTCCGCCAGCGGGCCGGCGAGGCCTCGGGCTGCGTCCGCCGCGGGCGGTGGTGAGCGGCCCCGCTGGCCGCGGCGCTCGGGCGCGCGCAGGCGCACGCGTTGGGGCCGGACCTCAGGGGCGCAGCACCTGCACCTCGTCGGTCTGCAGCACCGCGGGGTCAAAGACACCCTCGGCCTCCTCGCCCTTGGCCAGCTCACCGAAGGCGAGCCCGAGCCCGCCGATCAGCGCAAAGCCCAGCTCGGCCTCGATGAGGGTGGGCTCTGGCTCGACCAAGCCGCTGAAGTCCGTGAAGGTGGTGTGGTTGGCCTGCGGGAGCTCTGCCCGGGCACGCCACGCGCCTGGCCCAGCCCGCAGCGCGTCCCACATCGGGTCGTCGTCGCCGTTGGGGTCCAGCCCGCCGGTCATGTGCAGCACCGGCAGCGCCAGCTCGGCCATCCCCGCCGACCCGAACAGGCGCAGGTCGCCCGAGGCCATGCTGATCACCGCGATGATGCGTGGGTCGGCGAAGCCCTCGGCGAAGCGCGCGGCCTGCAGCGGGTCCATCGTCGAGCAGAAGGCCGAGGTGTCCTCGCCCGCGAGGCACGCCGCCGGCACCGCGCCGTCGTACCGCGCGCCGGCCGCGGCGTGGGCCGTGTACCCGCCGAAGGAGTGCCCTGCGAGCACCACCCCGGCCTCCACGTCGGCGCCGGTCGGCCCCCCGTCCACACCCTCGACCAAGGGCCCCCCCGCCTCGATCCAGTCCAGGGTCGCCCGCAGGTCCAGCGGCCGCTGCCAATAGATCGCGGTGTCCCGGTCTTCACCGTCCACGAGGGTGTTCCCGGCGTGCTCCGGCGACACCACCACCCAGCCGTGGCTCGCGAAGCGCTCGGCGAGGAAGCCCGTGCTCTCGGCGTAGCCCTGGTGGCCGTGGCTCATCAGCATCAGGCGGCGCGGCCCGCCCTCGGCCATCGGCGCGCCCTCCGCCACGCCCTCGGCGGGCATGGTCCCGAGGTACCGGGGCACTGGCCAGTCGGCGGCGGGCTCCGCGCTGGGCCACCACACCGCGACCCGCAACGTGCGCGGCCCCTCGCCAGGGATGCCCTCGGGCAGGGCGTCGCCGGTCCACGGCGTGTAGGTGAGCGCGGCTTGGCCGAAGGCCGGGGTGTAGGGACCCGGCGCCTGCACCCGCGCCCAGCGCTGCGCGGCCGTCTCTGGCGCCGCCTCGGCGCTGTCGCCCACGCTGTCCGCGCCCTCGTTCTTGGCCGCGCCCGCGCAGCCGGTCGCCGCGGCGAGCCCGCCCATCACCCCGCAGATCTTCGTCCAGCGCCTCATCTTCACAACTCCTCTCCGGGGCCCCGCCGCGCCCGACCGGGCGCCGCCGCCCAGGCTACGATCTCCGCCTGGAGCTGTCCATGAGCCTCGCCGCCTTCAGCCTGCTCAGCGGGCTCGCCTTCGCCAGCCCCTCCACCCTGCCCTGTCCGGGCCCGGCCTTCCTGCCCGAGGGCGGGCTCCCGCGCCCGGCCTTCATCCCGCCCGCACCCCCGACCGGGGTCAAGGCCGAGCGGGACGCCCGCGGGGTGGTCGCCAACCGCCTCGCGACCGACAACTTCGTCATCCGCTGGGGCCCGTCCGGCGGGGTCAGCTCGGCCGAGGTCGAGCGCCTCGCCGCCGCCTTTGAGGACGCCTGGGACGAAGAGGTCGTGCTGCAAGGCCACCCGGTCCCCGTCGGCAGCGACACCTTCCGCTTCAACGTCTACATCGGCGACAGCGGCGGGGGCACACCGCCGGGCTACGGCACCGGCGGCTACTTCGATGTGGACGCCGAGGGCTACCCGCAGATCGTCGTGTCCGCCGCGACCCTCGACACGCCAGACTTCGCCGACATCACCGCGGCCCACGAGTTTTACCACGCCATC
>JBJONS010000381.1:0-8901 GCA_046051725.1 Pseudomonadota bacterium
CCCGGGGGCCCGGGGGCGGGGCCCGCCCCCGGCGTCGACGAGCGCGAAGATGCGGGGCGGGGCACCCCAGGTCATCGGCACGGTGGGGCCCACCGCCAACGGCACGACCTCAATCAAAACAAAAAGATGTCAGTGCACGTCACCCCGGCCTTCGGCCGGCTCATGCGAGCGCCCGGCGGGCTCGCCCACGGCTGCGTCGCCCGCGCGCTCGACGCCGGCGCCGTGCTCGAAGACCAGCTCGCCGCCCTCGTGGCCGGTGCGCAGGCCCTGGGCCAGGGTCGCCGCGCTGAGCAGCGCGCCCACCCCGATCAGCGGCAGGGCCGGCTTGCGCTCTTTGGCGACAGCGGCGGCGATCAGGCTGAGCGCGGTGATGCCGGCGAGCAGGGTGAACAGCTCGGCGCGCTCTTCATGCTCGTGGATGATGTCGTGGGGGACGTTCTGGCGCTCAGCGCCCTCTTCGGCCTCTTCGCCGGTGCGCTCGGCGGCCAGCGCGCCGGCGAGCACGAGCACCTGCACCCCGGCGACCAGGGCGACGGCCGGCGGCCCGAGCCAGCGGCGCCCGACCAGCAAGGCCAGCGTCAGCAGGGGCATGACCATCGACAGGCCAAGGGGGAGATGGACGATCGCCGGGTGGAGGGGCAGCTCGGCGAGGGGGAGGCTGAACAGCATCTGTGCTCCAGGGTGGTGCCCGGGGCGCGTAGCCCGGCGGAGGCTCCGTGTCCGTCGGGGTTCAGGCGGCCGTCAGGGACGCCAGCCGGCCGGCGCCGCCCCTGGCGGCCACCGGGCCCGCGGGGCATGGGGCGCCGCTGGCCCCACTCGGGGGAGGAGGACCGCTTGAGCTTCGCCGCGCTGACCGAGTCGATGGTCATGGTCATGATCGCCGAGATGGGCGACCGCAGCCAGATCGCCTGCATGGTGCTCGGCAGCCGCACCCGGCCCTGGCCGGTGCTGCTCGGCGCCATCGCCGCCTTCATCGTGCTCGACGGCCTCGCGATGCTGCTCGGCGGCGGGCTCGGCGCCCTGCTGCCCGCGCAGCTGCTCGCCGGCCTCGCCGCGGCGCTGTTCCTCGGTTTTGGCGTGCAGGCCTGGCGCAGCCGCGACGCGGCCGAAGAAGAGGACGCGGCGATCAAGGACCCCCAAAAGACCACCGCGCGCGCCATCTTCGCGCTGGCCTTCGCCACGCTGGTCGTGGCCGAGTTCGGCGACAAGACCTGGATCGCCGTGGGGGCCCGCAGCGCGGTCGGCGACCCCATCGCGGTGTGGATCGGCGCCACCCTCGGCCTGAGCATCACGTCCGCGATCGGCGTGCTGGCCGGCAAGGCGGTGCTCTCGCGCCTGCCGCCCCGGACCCTGCGCACCGCCACCGCGCTGATCTTCTTGGCGATGGGCCTGCTGGCGCTGGCCCGGGCCGCCGGCCTCGGCCTGGGCTGAGCCCCCTCGACCCAGGCGCCACCACCGGGGGCGTTGCGGGGGCGGGAGCCCCCGCCCACCGCCATGACGTTGACCCTCAGCCCGGTTCGGCTGGGCCGCCCGGCTCGAGCGACACGCGGAAGGCCGCGCCGCGCAGGGGCGCTGCGGCCGCCTCGAGCGAGAGCGCGCCCCCCATGCCGCTCACCAGCTTCTTGCTGATCGCCAAGCCCAGGCCCGTGCCGCGGGTCTTGGTGGTCACAAAAGGCTCAAAAAGGCGGTCTTGGACCTCGGCGGGCACGCCGGGGCCGTCGTCTTCGACCACCAGGGCCGGGCCGGCGCAGACCCGCAGCCGCACCTTGCCCTCGACCGGGTTGCCCGAGCCCAGCAGCGCGTCTCTGGCGTTCTGGAGCAGGTTCACGAGCACCTGCTGCAGGTGCTGCGCGTCGGCCCGGCCGCAGCCGCCGGCCTCGACCACCAGCGCCGCCGGCACGCCCGAGGCCGCCACCGCGTCGCGGGCCGCCGCGTGGAGGTCGATCAGCTCGAGGCGCACCTGGACCGGCCGGGCGTAGCCGAGCAGGTCGCTCACGAGGCGGTCGAGGCGGTGCACCTGGTCTTGGACCTTGCCGAGGATGGCCTTGCGGCGGTCGTCTTCGGCCATCGAGCCGCCGATGACCTGCAGCGTCGCCGAGATGGCGGCGAGCGGGTTGCGGATCTCGTGGGCCATGTGGGCGGCGAGCCCGCCGATCCGGGCCAGCGCCTCGGTCTGCTGCAGCCGCTGCTCGTTGCGGACCACGTCGGTCAGCTCTTCGATGTGGATGAGGAGCCGGGCCAGCTCGTGCTCGAGCGGCACCAGGGTCACCCGGAAGTGCCGCGCGTGCTCTTTTTGGCCCAAGATCACGCGGGGGATGGTGATCTCGTGGCCCGTCGCCAGCGCGCGCCCCACCTGGCTGTGCAGGTCGCTGGCCTGGATCAGGGAGGCGGGCAAAAAGCTCTCGTAGTGGCGGCCGACCTCGGCCGTGGCGCCGAGCAGGCGGCTCGACGGCCGGGTCGCCGAGGTCACCCGGCCCTCGGCGTCGAGGCAGAGCACCGTGACGGGGAGGTTCCGCACGATCAGGTCTTGGAGCGAGCGCAGGCGCCCCTGTTCGTGGGCCTCGTGGTAGGTGCCCGACATCACCGCCAGCTCGATGTCGGTGATGCGGTGCAGGCTCGCGCAGGTCTCGTAGAACACGCCCTGGGGCAGGCTGCGGGCCGCGATCAGGCACAGGTCCTGGCGGATCAGGTTCATCGCAGTAAAAACATAGCGCTCGGGCAGGCCGACCCGGACGTGCACCGTGCCGATGCGCCGCCGCCGCAGCCAATAGGCGGCGTCATGGGGCCCCAGCAGCATGTCGACGACGAACTGCTGCAGCGTGAGCTTGAGGCGCTCGACCTGCGCCTCGTTGGCCAGCACCGCGCGGGCGCCGGGGAAGCGCTGCACCGCCTCGTAGAAGCGCCCGGTGATGGCGCCCAGCTCGGGGACCACCATGGGGTGCAGGGCCCGGAGTCGCTCGGCGTCATCCGGGCCAAAGCCCACATAGGCCAGCATCTCTTCCCAGGCGGAGGGGGGCCCTCCCGGTGAGATCAGGGGATCATCTGTGAAGGTCGACACGGGCGGGAGCCTCCGGCGGCAGCGGACCCGGGGGCTCCGAGCCCTCGGGGGATCTCGCACACCCCCTGTGAACTATCACCCACGGGCCCATCCGGCTGGTCCGTCCGGGCCGCGGGCCCCGCATGCCCCCGACAGGCTACACCCGGCGGCGGCCGCGCGGGCTCAACCGACCGCCCGGGGCGCGGCCTCGCAGGCGCATGGGCCGCCCCCCACGAGCAAAACGGGCTCTGGCAGCGTCGCCACCACCCGCTCACACCAGACCTGGGCCAGGCAGTCGGGGTCAAAAGCGATGATCGCGCCGCCGAGCGGCTGACCCATCGGCGGCACCTTCCCGGTGAACAGGCCCGGTCCGCGCAGCGCCGGCTGGACCCGCCGGGTCGGCTGCCCGGTGGCCCGGCTGAGCGCCGCGGCCAGCGCGTGGGCCGGCGCGCCCTCTTCGGGCGACACCAGCAGCAGCGGCCCATCCCGCAGCGGCGCCCCGACCCCCACGTCGCTGGGCCGCACGGCCACCACCGGCGCAGGGGACGCGCTCAGGACGCGCCAAGCCACGCTGTCTCCGCGGGCACGGGCCCCCAGCGTGGTGCCCCGCGTGCCCATCACCACCCAGCGCGCGCCGTGCGAGAAGGCGTGAACCCTCTCCACCACGTCACCCTGAGCGGTTCGCAGCCGCACCGGCACCCCCTCGCCGCGCAGGGGCTCGGCGATGGCGTGCAGCTCAGCGAGGCGGTCCAGCGGCGGGGGCGAGGTGCTGACATGGAGCAGCAGCAGCTCATCGTCGAGCACCCGGGCCAAGAGCGCGGCCACCTGAACGGCGGCGCGGGAGGGGCGCGAGGGGTCGATCGGCACCAGGATGGTCATGGCCGGGCCGTGAGCAAGTTCAGTGCCAGGGATCTTGGGCGCTCAAGCGCCGCGGACGCTGATCCGTTCTACGGTCTATCCCGCACCTCCCGGAGGCCTCATGCCCAGCACCCGCCTCGTCCCCGCGCTCCGCGCCGCCCTGCTGGGCACGCTCAGCCTCTGCGCCTCCACCGCCGCCGCCGTGGACCCGGCCGCCGACTACCAGCGCTCGCTCACCGCCGTGGCCGAGGTCGATGGCGTGGTCATGCACCTCGAGGGCCTCGCCGAGAAGCGGCGCAACCGCCGCCCGGCCGAGATCCAGCGCTGCCTCGACGACAAGGTCGCCGAGGCCCGCAAGCTGCAGAAGCTCGCCGGCCAGTCCCATGGCCGCATGGTCGAGGCCATCGCCGACCGCAAAGACAAGGTGGCGTGGACCCAGTACCGCGGGGTCGTCCAGGTCCAGGCCCAGGCCCGCAAGCTGCGCGGCAGCGCCGAGGTCTGCCGGATGCTGAGCGCCCACGATGGCGACGCGGTCGCCTCGGCCAGCGCCCCGGCGAAGCCCGCCCGCGCGCCCGCCCCCGCGGGCCCCGCGCGGCACGTGCAGACGGGCCCCTCGGTCGAGAGCAGCCTGTCGGCCGCTGTGGTCGGCGCGGTCGAGCTCGAGCTCGACTGAGCCTGGGCGCGCTCAGGGGTCGATGGGCGCGGGGGCCTCGGCCGGGGCCTCGGCCTCCTCTTCGCCGCCCGCGACGGTGGGCGGAGGGGGCGGCAGCAGGGCGGTCCCCACGGTCGGCGGGTTGACCCCGGGAGGCAGGGCCCCGCCCGCCGGACGGGTCCCGAGCGCGCCCGGAGCCGGCGCCGCAGCCGGCTTGTCCTCGTTGCTGGACTTGACCTGGTCGTTGGACTTGAAGCAGTCGTGCTTCCAGATGAGCACCGGCTCGATCTTGGTGGTGCCGCCGGGCCGAGGCGTGCTCTCTTTCATGTAGATCATGCGGAAGCTGCGCAGCGACTCGCCGCCCTTGTGCGTGGCGTTCCACTCGCGGCACACGTGTTTTCCGTAGTACAGGCGCCAGTTCTTGTTGGTCTTGACCCAGAGGTTGCGCATGTACTTGCGCCACCGCTGGCTCCGGAACTCAGAGCTGGCCTCGGCGGGCTTGAAGCGCTCCAGCTCGAGGCTCTCGTCGAGTTCGTTGAGGATGGGCGTGTGGCCATCGCTGGCGTCGACCGGCACCCACCGCGTGGGCTCGTTGCGCCACAGCTCGACCGACTGCCCGTTCGAGAGCCGGCCGGGGAGCACGTACCAGCCGTCGTCCTTCATGGGGTAGGGCGCGAACATGTCCCACTTCTGATCGAGGCGGAGCACGTTGCCAATCCACCGGATCTGCTCGGGCACGGCCATCGAGCGCCCGACCTGCTTGTGGATGGTCGACATGTTCCACCAGGTCACGATGACGAGGCAGAGGGCCAAGAAGGCGTTCACCGGCAGCGGCACGCGCAGGGGCGGGCCGTGCCGCACGATCTGCCAATCCGAGAGCTTGTCCCACAGCCAGCCCGGCAGGATGCCGACCCAGGCGATCATGCAGATCCAGGGGAAGAACCCGATCTCCATGAAGGTGAAGAAGCCCATGTGCAGGCCAATGAACGAGAAGCAGACCAGGGTGCGGATCGGCCCCCGCCAGACCGGCGAGAACAGCGCCACCGGGCCGACGTACTCGAGCACCATCGTCGAGCCGGTCATGAATTTCATCAGGCCCGGCAGCTGCAGCACCCAGCTCGTCTGGGGCTGCTTGACGTAATGATCGATGGACAGGGCGTAGTAGACCGCCATGCCGTTCTGCCACACGCCGCCCGACTTCAGGACGGCGGTGAACAGGTACATGTAGGCCATCTGCAGCATCAGGCCGACGGTCGCGACCGAGACCGCGAGCCGGGGCGGGCGCGGCGGCACGGCGCCCCGCAGCGCGTCGACGCTGTAGCGGGCGGCCAGCGGCAGGAACATCGACCAGAACAAGATCAACCGGATGAGGATGTCGCCGGCCTGCAGCACGAGGCTGGCCCGGGCGTGCAGCGAGACGACGAAGATCCAGCTCGCGATGGTCGCCAGCCGGGTGCGGTAGCCGACCATCAGCATGACCGCGAACACGGCCTGAATGGCGAACAGGACGCCGATCAGCTTGGGCTCGCCGGTGCCCATGTGCAGCGACCAGCGCCACTGGCTCCAGCCCATCTCGAGCACAGCGGTGCGGGGGAAGGCCCCCTGGTCGCTGTAGAAATTCGTGATGTCGGTGCTGCGGACCGCGGTGTCGAGCAGCAGCATCGCGCCGAGCAGGATGCGCATGATCCCGAGCGAGCGCAGGTCGAGGCCGAAGACCTCGTGGAGGACCTCGCGCCAGCCGCCGCGCTGCAGCGGCTCGGGGTGACGGGAGGGCTGCGGCGCGTCCACCGGGCGGGGCGGCGGCGCGATGGCGTCGGGCTGGCTCAAGGCGCTCCTCAGGCGCGGCCCCCGCGCGAGCGCGCCGGGTCCGGGCCGCGCGAGGGTAGCGCGGGAGGGCCGGCCTTGCGCGCGGGGGGCGCCCGGCCGGCCGGCCCAGACCTGCGCGGGCTCAGCCCTTGGCCAGCTCGCGGTCGATCACCGAGCGGAACTCCTCGATGGGCAGGGCGCCCGAGAGGAAGATGCCGTTGATGAAGAAGGCGGGCGTGCCCGAGACGCCGGCGGCGCTGCCGTCCTCGAAGTCCTTCTGCACCTCGGCGGCCTGCTTGGGGTCCTGGCGGCAGGTGTTCCACTTGGCGAGGTCGAGCTGCAGGCTGGTGGCGTGCGCGACGAAGTCGGTCTCTTCGAGGGCGCGCTGGTTGGACATCAGCAGGGTGTGCATCTCCCAGTACTTGCCCTGCTCGCCGGCGCAGTTGGCCGCCACCGCCGCAGGCACGGCCCGGTCGTGGAAGCCGAGCGGGTAGTCGCGGAAGACCATCTTGACCTTGCCGTCGTACTCTTTGAGCACCTGCTCGACGACCTTGTCGGCCTGGCCGCAGTAGGGGCACTGGAACTCGGCGAACTGGACGATGGTGATCGCCGCGTTGGCGTTGCCCTTGCTCGGGTCGTCGTCGGTGCTGATCGGGATGCGGGGCATGTCGGGGAAGGGCAGCGTGGTCTTGACGCCGTAGCGGGCCTTCAGCTCTTCAAAGTAGGCGCCGAAGCGCTCGCCCTGCTTGCGGCGCAGCAGGTCTTGGCGGACGCGGTCGGCCACCTCTTCGTAGGGCGCGCCGCGGAGGTTGCGCTGCAGCACGTTGTAGTGCGCGCGGACCTCGTCTTCGGTCGGGGCGGGCACCTTGTCTTCGACCTCGACCTTGAGCAGCGCGTCGACGTCGGCCGCGCCCTTGACCTTGGCCTCGGCCTCGAGCACCGCCTTCATCACCGCCTGCTCGGTGGCCTGGCTCTCGGTCTGGTAGCGGTTGGTGAGGTAGTCGACCTCGAGCTTGATGAGCTGCGACTTGACGTCTTTCTCGACGTCACCGTAGGTCAGCTGCCCGCCGTTCCAGGTCGCGACCACCACGGCGGGGTCGGTGCCCTTGCTGCCGCCGGCGGCCGGGGCGGCGCTGGGCGCGGGCTCGGCCTTCTTGGCGGCCTCGGCGGCGGGCGCCTCGGTCATCTTCGGATCGCAGGCGGCGAGCGAGAGCAGCGCGCTCAGGGCCAGAGACGAGCGGATCATGGGGGCTCCAGTGCGGGGGGCCCCAAGCGACGGGGCGCGGAAGGGGCAGGGGCGGGCGCACAGGCCAGAGCACCCGCTGCGGGCGAGGACGGCGCTCTATTGCGCGCCGCGGGCGGTGTCAGGCGCGCCGGGCAGGGACGCCGGGCCGAGGCCGAGGTGACGCCGACAGCGCAGCTGCGGCCGGCGATCAGCGCCCGGCGAAGAGCGCGAGCGGGCGGCCGACCCGGGCGGCCCAGGCGGCCTCGTTGTGCGGGGCGTCGGGCTCGTGCCAATGCCAGAGGTCTTCCTCCCAGGTCCAGCCGGACGCGGCGAGGGAATCGACCAGCTGCCGGTTCTCGCAGTAGTTGTCCCGCGCGTCGGGGCCGTCGTCCTCGATCCCGTCGCCGTCGCTGTCCACGCAGGGGCCGCCCCCGCCCGAGTCGACGAACAGCGCCGGCCCCGCCAGGCCGCCGGCGCGCACCGCGTCGATGAGGGTCGGGCCATCCGCGCCGATGCTGCCCCAGCCGACCGTGCCCGACAGGCTGATCGCCATGTCCCAGGCCGCCGGGTCGGCGAGGCCGAGGTGCAGGCTGACCAGGCCGCCGAGCGAGCTGCCGAGCAGGGCCCGGGCCCGCGGCTCGCCGTAGCGCGCCTCGATGTCCTCGCGCAGATCAGCGATGAGCAGGCCGTAGTCGTCAGCGGCGCCGCCCAGGGTCTCGCCGTCGATGCGGTCGGTGGTCGGGGTGTACTCGGCGAAGCGGGCGGCGGTGTTGTCGATGCCCACCACCAGCACCGCGGGGGGCAGCGCCTCGTTCAGCCGCCAGCCGCCCCACATCGCCTCGGGATCGAACAGGTTCTGGCCGTCGTGCGCGTAGACCGCGTGGGTAAACGCGCCGCCCTCGGGCACCCAGACCCGCACCTCGCGCCCGGCGAGGCCGTGCCCGCCCACGTCGAGGTGGCGCTCGATGTGCGCCGCAGTGGCCTGCACCAGGCTGATCTCGCCAAACTCTTCGTAAAGATAGCGGCGGGCCCGCGGATCGGCCTGCCAGCCGCCGTCGGCGCCCTGATCGGCGTCGTGCAGCTTGTAGCGGCTGCCGTCGGGCGCGGGGACCGCGACCTCGGCCCACCACAGCGCGCCGGCCTGGGCCATCGGCGCGCCCGCCCATGCGTCGTGATCGCCGGCAAGCTCCCAGGCGCCGGGCCCGCAGAGGCAGGCGAAGCGGAAGAGCCCGTCGCCCACATCGATGGGAAAGCCCCCGCCGCGGTTGATCTGGGCGAGGGCCTCGGCCGGGTCGAGCGCGCCGTCGATCGCCGCCTGCAGCG
>JBJONS010000382.1:0-10367 GCA_046051725.1 Pseudomonadota bacterium
AGCGCTGGGGCCGCGGGCCGGTCGAGCGGGGGGCGCGCGTCGTCCAGCGCCGCCTGCCCGTGGAGCAGCGCCGCGGCGGCCGGTCCGGCCTGGGCGGGCAGGCCCCGTCCGGCGTCGACGAGGCGCCCGCCGTCGAGGATGAGCACCTGGTCGGCCCACCGGCGCACGAGCCCCAGATCGTGGGTGATGAGCAGCAGGCCGAGGCCCGCGTCGACCCGCCGCCGCAGCTCGGCCATCACCGCGGCCTGCACGGTGCTGTCGAGGCCGGTGGTCGGCTCGTCGGCGAGCAGCAGCGCGGGCCGGCCGGCGAGGGCCAGGGCGAGGGCGACCCGCTGGGCCTGTCCGCCGGACAGGCGGTGCGGCGCGGCCGCCACGATGGGATCAGCGTCCAGCAGGCCGACCTCACGCAGCGCGAGCCGCAGGGCCTCGGGGTCGGCGGGCGCACCGCCGTGGCGGAGCGCGGCGGCGAGCTGGGCGCCGACCGCGCGCTCGGGCTGCAGGCTGCCGCGGCTGTCTTGCGGGAGCAGGCCGAGGATCCGCCCGCGGAGCGCGGAGAGGCCCTCGGGCGGGGCGGGCGGAGGCGGCAGGCGCGCCCGGAGCCCGCCCGCGGCGGCGCGGATCTCGCCCGCGGCGTGGCGGAGCCCGGGCGGCAGCAGCCCGAGGCACGCCCGCGCGGTCAACGACTTGCCGGCGCCCGACGGCCCGACCAGCGCGACCAGGGCGCCCGCGCCGAGGCGCAGGCAGAGCCCGTCGAGCAGGGCCCGCTCGCCGTGGACGACCCGCAGATCGTCGATCTCGAGGAGGGGCGCCTCAGCCACCGGCACCTCGATCTGGGGCGCCGAGCGCCCGGGTGAGCGCCGCGCCGCCCGCGCCGAGGGCGAGCAGGCAGAGGGCCGGCGCGGCCCAGGCCAGGGGCTGGCCCCGCGGCTGGCCAAAGCCGCTGGCGATCATGTTCCCCCAGCTCGGGAGGGGCTCCTGCACGCCAAAGCCGCCGATGTACGACAGCGCGGCCTCGACCAGCACGCAGCCGACCGCCAGCCCGACGGCGTGCTGGGCGAGCAGGCGGCGGCTGCCGGTCCACAGCAGGTGGTGCAGCAGCACCCGCGCGGCGGGGACGCCGTGCAGCAGGCTGGCCTCGACGAAGCTGACCGCCCGCAGCTCTTCGATGCGCGCGCGCAGGGCCCGGGCGAGGGCCGCGCCGCCGCCGATCCCGACGCCGATCCCGATCCACTTGGGTTGATCGCCGAAGATCAGCGCGAACAGCAGCGCGTAGACCACCGGCGGCACCGCGCCGAGCGCGTCGGTCAGGGCGACCGCGACCTGACCGCGGGCCCCCGGCCACCAGCCCGCCGCCGCGCCGAGGGGCAGGCCGAGGCCGAGCCCGACCACCGCGGCGAGCAGGGCCGGCCCGGCGCTGATCCCCGCCGCGACCGCCAGCCGCAGGCCGACGCTGCGGCCGAGGTGGTCGGCGCCGAGCAGCAGGCCGGCGCCGGGTCCCTGGCCCGCCCGCCCGGGCAGCAGATCGGCGACCAGATCGACCTCCACCACGCCGAAAACGAGCCCGCAGGCCGCGAGCGCGCACAGGGGCGCCGCGGCGAGGGCGCGGTGGGCCCGCCTCATGGCGCACCCCGCAGGCGCGGGTCGGCGGCGAGGCGCAGCAGCCCGGCGGCGAGGCCGAGGCCCAAGGTGGCCGCCGCGGCGCTGATCCCGAGGCCCAGGGCCAGGGGCAGGTCGCGGTCGAGGGCCGCGCGCCAGAGCAGGGCGCCGGCGCCGTGGATGAGGAAGACCTTCTCGATCACGACCAGGCCGCCGATCAGGTGCAGGGCCCGGCTGCCGATCAGGCCCGCGGCGGGCGCCACCAGGGCCCGGGCGAGGGCGCCGCGGGTCGGCTGCCCGCGCGCGCGCAGGGCCTCGGCCCAGGGGCTGTTCTCGGCGCGCGCCCATGCTTCGCCCAGACCGGCGCTGGTCGCCGCTACGTTGCCCGAGCCGATGGCCAAGGTGGCCGCGGCGAGGGCGCCGCGCAGGGCCGAGGGGGCGTCGGGCAGCGCGAACCAGGACGGCGGCGCGATTTGGCCGGCTTGGATCAACGCGAAGGTCAGCTCGTTGATCCCGCTGATCAGCACAAAGCCGAGCAGGAAGGCCGGGGCGGCCGAGGCCGGGGCGAGCAGCAGGCGCAGGCTTGGGCGGGCAGCGGCGAGGGCGCCGAGGGCGAGGCTGAGGCCCAAGGCGCCGAGCAGCAGCGGGGCCGAGGTGGCCGCCGCCTCGCCGATGAGCGCCCGCACCGGCTGTCCGGGCCGGACCACGAGGCTCTCGCCGAGATCGCCGCGCAGCAGGTCAAACAGGACCTGGACGAGGCTGCGGTCGAGGCCCCAGGCGGCGGTCAGGGCCGCGCGCTGGGCCTCACCCGCGGGCAGCGCGTCGATGGCGTCCCCGGGGGCCATCCGCAGCAGCACGTGCAGGAGCGCGGCGACGAGCAGCAGGCGGGCCAGCGCCCCCAGCGCCCGCCCGGCCAGCGGCGCGGCGAGCCCGCTCATCGCCGCGGCCTCACTTGATCTGCCAGTCCCGCACCCACGAGAAGAAGCTGAAGGGGTGCACCACGACCTCGCGGACCTTCACCGACATGGCGGCGTAGCTGTCGAGGGTCCACAAAAAGACCATCGGCACGTCGTTGTGGACGAGCCCGTGCAGCTCGCGCAGCGCGGCCTTCTTCTCGGCGGGGGTGGTCGCGGCCTGGGCCTTGTCGAGCAGCGCGTCAGCGGCGGGGTTCTTGTAGCCGACGAAATTGCGCGTGCCCTTGGAGTGCAGCTGCTCGCGCACGTCCTCGTTGCGGTCGAAGCTCCACTGGCTGACCACCAGATCGAAGTCTCGGGCCCGCCAGATGTTGGCCTTCCAGCTCGCTTCGTCAAGGAAGCGCACCTCGACCTTCACGCCCTGGGCCTGCAGCTGGCTCTGCAGGTTGATGACCACCTCTTGGGCGCTCTCGAGGCCCTTGGGCGCGGTGATCTGCAAGGTCAGGGGCTGGCCGTTGCGGGTCCAGCTCGCGCCGTCGCGGCGGTAGCCGGCGGCCTCGAGCAGGGCGGCGGCCTTGGCCGGATCGGGCCGCCAGTCGCTGACCTCGTGGTTGTAGTAGGGGCTGCTGCGCACGAAGGGGCCCGAGAGCAGGTCACCCGTGCCCACCGGCGCGAGCAGGGCCTGGCGGTCGACCATCAGGGCGAGGGCCTCGCGGGCCCGCGGGTCGGCCCAGGTCGGCCGGCTGAGGTTGAACCCCAAGTACCACCAGGCGTTGGTCTGGTAGGGGTGAAGCTCGACCCCGCGGTTGTTTTGGAGGATGGCGAGGTCGCGGGGCAGCACCCGCACCAGCGCCTCGAGGGTCTCGTAGAGCAGCAGCTTGGCTTGGTAGTTCTTGTCGGCCACCTCGCGCAGGGTGACCTCGGGGATGCGGGGCGGCTTGCGGTTCTCGGCGTGCGCGGCGAGGGTGACGCTGTTGTCGCTGTTGAAGCGCACGAAGCGGTAGGGGCCGGTGCCGATGGGCTGGGCGCGGAAGGGGTCGCTGCGCTGCACGGCGGTGCCCGAAAAGGCGTGCGCGGGCAGGATCTTGAAGTGCAGCTTCTCTTCGGGCGCCGGCTCGGGGCGGGCGAACCGCAGCCGCAGGGTCTGCCCGTCGATGACCTCGACCCCGCTGATGAAGGCGACCCGCCCCGCCTCGGTGGAGAGGGTGCCGGGGTCTTTCATCGCGCGGATGGTGAAGGCGACGTCCTCGGCCGAGAACGGGCGCCCGTCGTGCCAGCGCACGCCCTGGCGCAGCTGCACGTCGGCGCTCAGGCGGTCGGCGGCCACGGTGATGCCGGTGGCCAGCACCGGCGCGCTGGCGAGGTTGCGGTCGTCGCCGTACAGGCCCTCGAAGATCAGCTCGTTGGCCCGGACCTCGCTCATCGTCGTGGTGAAGAGCGGGTTGAGGATCCCGGGCGCTTGGTCTTCGGCGTAGCGGAGCGGGGCCGCCCCAGCGGGAGCCGGGGCCACCAGGGCGAGGACACCGAGCAGCGCGGTGATCCCCGCGAGGCGGAGGCCCGTGGCGGGCCGGCGGCGCCCGTCCGGCGGGGGCGCCGCGCGGGCGGGGCGGCGGACGGCGGTCGGCGGGGGCAGGGGCATCGGGACCTCAGAGCCGCGGAGCGGTCGGGACGGGCGGCCGGCGCGCGAAGCTAACGCAGCGGGGCGCCGGATCGGCGGCGGCGGAGCAGCGGCAGGACCAGCGCGGGCAGCGCCAAGCCGAGGCCCACGCCCCCACAGCCCCCATCGGGATCACCGATGCGGACGCCCTTCCCACCCACGCCGGGCGCGCCCGTGTCGCCGCTGGGCGCCGCGTCGTCGCCGGCGCCCGAGGCGCCTCCTCCTCCGTCGGTCGGGGAGGTCCCGCCGTCCGCTGCGGCGTCTCCACCAGCGTCGGTGCCATCTCCGCCGGCATCAGTGCCATCTCCGCTGGCGTCGGAGCCTGCCCCCTCGTCCGCTCCCCCGTCGGTCGCGGCGCCTCCGCTGTCGGGCAGGGGGCCTCCGCTGTCGCCGGGGCTGAGGCGCTCGTCGATCGCGCCGTCGCAGTCGTCGTCCACGCCGTTCGACGGCAGCTCTTCGGGGCCGGTGCAGTCGCCGGGGCAGGCGGCGCAGCCCTCGCTGGTGTCGCAGGCGCCGTCTCCGCACCAGGGGCCGACCCGGGTCAGGCGCACCGCGTCCGAGAGGATGTGCTGGTTCGAGGGCACCGATCCGGCGTGGTCATCGTAGAACGCGACGTACTGGTCGCCGCCCGCGGCGAAGGTGTAGGTCCCCAGCGGCTGCCAGCCGTCGCGCCCGCCCATGTCGAGGGTGGTGGCGTGGTCGACGCCGGCCGCGCGCACGACGGTGCGGACCTCGTCGAAGACCGCGTAGGCGGCGACGCCGTGCCACTCGACCAGGTACTCGCCGGCCTCTTCGAGGTGCACGCGGAACCAGCTCCAGTTGTCGGGGCTGGTGCTGTTGTAGGCGTTGGTCCAGCGGAAGCTGCCGCCGTGGCCGCCGCTCTCGGTGCGCCAGTAGGCCGGGCCGCCAAAACCCTGGAAGCAGGCCCCGGCGTCGTCGAGAACGTCGCCGCCGGGGCCGATCACCGCGCAGGCCGGCGCGCTCTCGCAGTGGCCAGGGCGGGCGCCGCGGGCCGGGCCGCCGTCGGTGTAGACGCCGATGTGGTTGGCGACCGAGCGGGTGCCCGCGCCGGAGTTGTTGCCGCTGACGTTGTTGACGTAGCCCCGGTCGGCGAACCAGAGCTGGCTGCTGCCGCCGCCGTCGACGTTGAGGGCCTGCCAGGCGCCGAGCTGGTTCATCAGGTCGGCGAGCTCGGCGCCGTACATGCCCGAGGCCCGGCTGGTGCGGCCGTCGACCACGACGAGCAGCAGCGTCTGCTGGTCGGCCGTGAGTCCGATGGCGCTGCGCGGGTGCCGGTCGCGCATGTCGCTGCGGTCGGGGAAGCAGCTGCTGGCGGTCGGGCTGCTGCAGGTGATCGGCGTGCCCTCGATCACCAGGGCCGGAAAGCCGCTCACCAGGGCGATCGTGTCATTTGGCGGGGTGGGCGCGACCGTGGTGGGGGCGAAGCCGCCCAGCGCGCCGCCGAAGCTCGAGGCGTTGTCTTTCACCCACTTGGTGTGGGTGTAGTCGACGCGGTCGGGGCCAAAGGCGAACCAGCCATAGTCCCGGTAGTACCACTCGCTGCTGTAGGTGCTGTCGGTGCCGGTCTGCACGGCCGGCCAGCGCACGCCCGAGCCCACCGCGTCGCCATAGACCCGCACTGGGCTGGTCCGGTAAAAGTCGGCGTTCATCGCGACGGACACCTCCCAATCCCCGCCCCAGCCGCCGGTCGACTGGGTGGAGTCGGGGGCCCGGGTGGCGTCGACGTGGATGTCGGCCGCGCAGAGGTCGACCTCGGCCACCCAGACGTCGGTGGTCGGCGAGCTCGTGCGGTACTGTTTCAGCGTGACCCCAGGGTAGGGGGTCTCGGTCGCGCTCAGCGTGAGGGTGAGGGCCGACGCACTGGGCGTGGTGGCGACGATGGCGAGCACCAGGGGGAGGGTGAGCACGCCCAACCCCTACCAGCGCACGGGGTTGGTCGTGGCGCCCCACCAGGTGCCGGGCAGGTCGGTCCCCCGGGTGACCCGCGCGGTGGCGGGGTCGATCTCGACCAAGCGGCCGCCCGACGAGAAGCCGGTGAGGTTGCCGCCCACCTCGCCGATGCCCCACAGCCCGTACTCGCCGATGTCGCCGATCCAGGTCGACGCGCCGGTGCCCGGGTCGACCCGCACGAGGTGGTCGCTGAAGCCGTCGCCGACCACGGTCCAGTAGAGGTTGCCGTCGGGCATGCCGACGATGTCGCCCGAGGTGCTGTACCCGCCGGTGGTGGGGAAGACCGTGAGCCGTCCGGTGGTGATGTCGACGGTGTAGAGGCCGCTGCCCGCCCCGAGCAGCGTGCCATCCGACAGGAAGGTCAGGCCGACCAGCGAGGAGTCGAGGGTGGCGACATAGGTCAGGCGCGCCGTGCTCGCGTCGACCTCGTAGAGCGAGGTGAACGAGACCGCGAACATGCGCCCGCTGAGGTCAATCGCGAGGTCGGTGATCTCTTCGGTGGTGCCGCGCGGATCCGAGAAGGCGCCGATGCGCGCGATCCCCGTCGAGGGCTCCCAGGCGTAGAGCTCGGTGGCGGTGTGGACGTAGTTGGTGGCGGTGGCCAGCTCGGGGTCGGGCTCGGTCTCGCCGCTGCCGCCCGGTGTGCCCGAGTCGTCAGGAACAGCGCCGCTATCGTCGTCTTCGTCGATGGTGCCGCCGCTGTCTTCGGCCTCGGCCCCGCCTTCGGGCTTGGGCTTCGAGTTGACCGTGTAGTCGCTGCAGGCCGGCAGGCCGAGGGCGGCCACGATCCAGGCGGCGAGGGGGAGGACAGGCGAGGGCAGGCGGCGGAAGGTCATGGGGATCAGCTCCAGGCCGCAGCATAGCGCGCTGGAGCGCCCCCGGAACGCCGGGGAGCGCCCGACCTACTCGCTGCTCTGGCCGACCTCGCCGAGGCTGTCGAGGACCACCAGATCGTTGATCAGCTCGATGACCGGCAGGACCTCGGGCCACCCGTCGCGGAGCGGGGTCAGGGCGTCGAGCGCCTCGCGGGCGCGGCCGGTCCGCAGCGCCGCCTCGGCCATCGCGAGGCGGAGGGCCGCCGAGCTGCGTGGGCTGACCGCGCGGGTCTGGGTCGCATCAAAGGCCAGCATCAACGCCGCGCTGGCCTCTGCGGGGCGGCCAGCGGCGAGCAGGTCCTCGGCCCCGACCCGCAGGGCCTCGGCCCGCCAGAGGCCCACCAGCTGCAGGTCCCGCTCGAGCTCGACCCCGCCGGGCCCGGCGGCGGCGGCCCAGCCGGCGGCGCGCTCCTCGAGAGCGGCGTCCAGCGCGTGCACCTGGTCCCGCACCGCCTGCACATCGGCGGCGGCGGCGAGCTGCAGGCCGAGGTCCGCGGCCAGCGCGCCCGACGGCCCCTCGTCGGCCCGGGCCCAGCGGGCGCTCAGGGCGACCTGGGCCAGCGGGTCGAGGCCGCCGAGGTCCGGGATCGGGTGGAGGACCACCAGGGTCGCAGGCAGAAAGGGGGCCGGGAGGGGCGGGGAGGCGGCGGCGAGCGCCGCGCAGGGCACGCCCGCAGCGGGGAGCTGGCCCGCGCTCCGGGCCGCGAGGTGGGCGGCGTGGCAGTCCGCCAAGGGCCCCGGCGGCCGCACGCGCGCAGCGGGGAGCCCCGCGGCGGCGGCGGTGGCGTCCGCGGCGGCGGCGGCGGCGGCGGCCTCGACCGCCGACAGCAGGGCGGGCTCACCCCGCTTCGCCCAGGCGGCGGCCCACTGGCGCCAGGCCTCGGTCGAGACCCGCAGCAGCGCGCGGGAGAGCGCGGCCCGCCGCAGCGCGAGGCGCCGCGCCGCCGGACCCGCGGGGCTGTCACCCACCGCGGGGCCTGGGTTGACCCGGGGCCAGCCGCCGCGGTGCAGCTCGACCCAGCCGTCGCGGTCATCGGCGATGAGCGCGTCAAAACGAGCCGGATCGGCCATCAAGGTGGGGATCCAGCCGGGGTCTGCTGGAGGTGCTGGCGTTGCCGGCGCGGCGGGCAGCTCGGCGGCGCCGCAGCCCACCAGCAGGCCGAGGACGGCGATGATCCGCACTCACTCCCCCTCGTAGGTCGCGCCGGCGCCCTCGGGGCGCTCTTTGAGCGCGCCGGGGTCGATCTCCGCCGCGGGCACCTCGACCCGCACCGTGTCTTCGGTCAGGGTGATCGGCTCGAGGATCAGCTCTCCGCGCTTGTAGATGACGTCTTGGCGGCTCACGTGGTAGCCGAGCCGGAACAGCTCGATGGTGTAGGTCCGCCGCTTGTCGAGCTTGACCCGCTGACCGGCCTCGTCCCGCATGTAGTGGATGCGGAAGGCCCCCTCGGGGTCGGTGAGCAGCTCGACGTCGCCGGGGTCGAGCGAGACGATGACCCGCTCGACCGGATCGCCGTTGCGGTCGACGACGGCGCCTGAGATGGCGGACTTGGCCGCGCAGCCGCCGATCAGCGGGCCGAGGCAGAGCGCGCACAGCCAGCGCGCGGCGCGGGGGAGGGGCTGGGTCCACATGGCGGGGCTCCCGGGGGCGTGGCTCAGTCGAGCCGCTTGCGGATGTCCTCGAGGGCGGCCAGCTCGCGGTTGGCCACCTCGACCAGATCGGCCCGACCGGCGACCTGCTGGGCGTAGCGCTGCCAGTAGCGGATGGCCTGCAGGCACAGCTCGCGCTGGCGGGCCTCGTCGGCGGCGGTGTGCATCAGACCCTTGCTCGCCTTGGCCTCGAGCTCGTAGATCTGGGCCTTTTTGTCGGCCATCAGCTCGGGAGGGATGCGCTGCCAGTGGCGCTCGGCGAGCGTGGCCCGCTCGAGCGCCCGGCCGTACTGCTTCGCGTTGAGATCGAAGCGCGCGACGTCGATCAGCACGAGCGGGTTGTACTTGTTCTCGGGCAGGCTCAGCAGCTCGTCGAGGTAGCGCTTCTCGCCGCTGGTGCTGCGCTTCTGGCGGGCGTCCATGGCCAAGATGGTGCGCGAGCGGGTGAAGCGGTCATCGGACCGGCCAATGGTCTCGAGCTCCATGACCTCGGACGGGCTCAGCTTGCCCTTGGCGGCGGTGCGGCCGAGCCGGTCGATGTCGACCGCCCCGGGCTGCACGGGCTCGGGGATGGGCTCGGGCTCGACCCGGCTGCGGCTGGCCGCGCCGTCGGCCCGGGCGGTGGCGGCGGTCGGCGCCGGCTCGGGCGCGCGCGACGCGGCGGCGCGCGAAGCGGGGACGGCCTCAGCGACGCCATCCTCGCTCGCGGCCCGACCTGCGGTCGACGGGGCAGGCCCGGCGTCCGCGGCGTCCGGGCGGGCCTCGGCCGGCCCGGCGTCGTTGGGGGCGTCTGCGGCGGGTCCGGCGTCGTCGGGGGCATCGGCGGCGAGGGCCTCGGCGTCGCTGCCCTCGGCGGTCGGCGCCTCGTCGCTGGGGATCGCGGCCGCGGGGCCCTCCTCGGCGGTCGGGGCTGCGGGGGCCTCATCGGCCAGCGCGGCGGCGTCGGCGGCGGCGAGGTCTGCCGCGGCGGGCGGGGCGTCCCCGCGGCTCCACCAGAGCGCGCCGCCCGCGCAGGTGAGCACCACCACCGCAGCGGCGGCGGCGACGGCCAGCAGCACGCCCATCCCGGCGGCGTTGGTCGGGCTGGCCGGCTCGGGCGGAGGTGGGGGCTCACGGCCCTCGTCGACCGGGGCGACCACGCTGAGCGGCGAGGGCGCGGTCCGCGGCGGCGCGATCTGCAGGGGCGTGGCCACCGGCTCGGCCGGGGTGGTCGGCGGGTCAGGCGGGGGCAGCGGCGCCGGAGCCCAGCCGCGGGCCGCTGCAG
Organism: Pseudomonadota bacterium; assembly: GCA_046051725.1. Lineage (GTDB taxonomy): Bacteria > Myxococcota_A > UBA796 > UBA796 > UBA2385 > JAEUKK01. The sequence continues at coordinate 9,928 of JBJONS010000382.1, forward strand.
GGGGCGGCGCGGCGCGGGGCGGCTCGGGCAGCTCGGACGGATCCAGCGGGGCGGGCGGAGCCGGGGCCCGCGGCGGGGGCGCGAGGCTGGCCAGGGGCGAGCGGATGAACGAGGTCTCGTCGGGCCGCAGGCCGGGCAGGAAGGCGGCGCTGTCATCGCCAGCGCCGGCGCCGGGCGGGCGGTTGAGGGCAGCAGGCACCGACACCGCGATGGGAACCGGCCCAGGCAGGGTGTTCTCGGGCTCTGGCAGGTCTGCGGCGTCGGCGGGGATCAGCGGGCCCGTGCGCTCGGCGGCGGGCCCGGGCGCCCAGGCCGCTGGGGGCGCGGGCGGCGGCGGCGGCGCCGCCACCACGGCCAGCGCGCCGGTCGGCGGGGCGGGGCGGGCGGCGGGCGGCGGGGCGGCCGGCGGGGGTCCCGCGGCGGGTGCCCCGGCGGGCGGC
>JBJONS010000383.1:0-8380 GCA_046051725.1 Pseudomonadota bacterium
CACCCCACCTCATCCGCGCAAAACCCACCAAGCCAAGGGCCAGACGGCCAAACGGCCAAACGGCCCCCAAAAGGGCCAAAAGGGCCAAAAGGGCCAAACGGCAGAAGAGAGCACCGCGCAGCGGCCTCGCGCCCGCTCGACCGGAGCGCGCCGCGCAGCGGCGGCCGCGCAGCGGCCAAGCCCGCGCGGGCGGCGATCCCGGCCCCGCCGCGGGGCCGGAGCGCCGACCGGGCCCGCGGGCGCGCGCGCAGGGGGAGCGCAGGCGCCCCACAGGGCCCGCTGCGCTGCTCAGCGCCCTGGGCAGGCCGCGCTGGCCCGCGGCGCCGGCGCTCCGGCGACCCCCGCGTCCGGGGTGGCCTCGGCGTCGACGTAGCCGAGGCTCTGCAGCATCGCGAAGGCCTCGTGGTCGGGCAGCTGCGCGCCGGGGACATCGACCACCGCGTTCATGTCGCCGCGCAGGGCCACCGCGTAGCCGGCCAGCCGCCGCGCGTGCTCGGCCGCCTCGGGCCCGGTGAGCTGCGCCTGCTCGGCGCCGCTCGGCGCCATCGACCAGAGCTCGAGCGCCGGCGGCGGGCTCGGCTCGTTGGGCCCCTGGGGTGCGGCGCGGGCGACCAGCCGGTAGCTTCCGTCGTGCACGCTCCAGCAGGGGGCGCCGTAGATGCAGTTCTCGTGCAGCGCGATCCGCAGCGCGGGCTTGTCGGCCGCCACGCTGCGCAGGTCCTGCCCGGTCAGCGCGCCGGGCACCGGCGCCCCGGCCATCTTGAGCAGCGTGTGGCTCAGATCGATGTGCTCGACGACCGTGTCGACGACGCCCGGGCTGAGCCCCGGCCCGCGCAGCACCAGGGGCACCTGGGTCAGCGCGCTCCACAAGGCGTGGCCGTGCTCAAAACCCCCGTGGTCCCACAGCTCTTCGCCGTGATCGGCGGTGAGCGCGAAGACCGCGCCGTCCCACCGGCCCTGGGCCTTGAGCCCGGCGACCAGCGCGCCCACCGCCGCGTCCGCGGTCAGCACCTCTTCGTCGTAGAGGGCCGAGAGGTAGGCCCGCTCTTCGGGATCAGCCTCCCAGGCGTGGGTCTGCAGCTGCGAGAAGGGGTTGGGCTGGGCCGGATAGGCGAGGCGCGGCGGCCGCGGCCCCGGGGTGAAGGCGCCGGCGAAGGGCGCGGGCGGGGCGTAGTCGAGGTGCGGCTCCATCAGGTGCACCACGAGGAAGCTCGGGCCCGCTTGTTTTTCGAGCCAGCCCAAGGCGGCGGCGACGGTGTCGGCCGCGCTGCGGTGCCGGTCGTTGTGCGCGCCCTGGTAGTCGTAGACCTCAAAACCCGCGTTCAGGCCGAACTCGGGCGCCAAGAAGGTGTTGTTGATGAAGGCGGCGGTGCGGTAGCCGCGGTCGCCGAGCTGGCAGGCCAGGGTCGGCGTCGCCGGGTCGCGCCGGCCGAACCGCGAGGCCACCTTGCCGTCGCGCATGATCTTGTGCGCGCTCGGCCGCAGCCCGGTCAGCAGGCTCGCCACGCTCGGCAGGGTCCACCCCGACTGGGCGTAGGCCCGGCTGAACCGCAGGCCCTCGGCGGCCACCGCGTCGATCGCCGGGCTGGTCGGCCGGCTGTGGCCCGACACGCCGAGGTGATCGGCCCGCAGGGTGTCGACGATGACCAGCACCACGTCGGGCTTGCCCGCATCGGGGGTCACCGGCGCGGGCGCCGCCACGGGCGCCGCCGCGGGGGGCGCGGTCGGCTCACCCCCGCAGGCCCCGAGCAGGGCGGCCAGGCCGAGGGCCCAGCGCAGGGTGGAGGCGGAGGTGTCGGGCCGCAGGTCGTCGGTGCGCATGGCCGCGCGCCTAACGCGCAGCGCAGCGCCCCCGCCGCGCCCCCGCCGCCCGCCGCCGGGGTGCTATGGTGCGCCGCCGTCGGGCCCGACGGCCGGGGGGCGCTTGAGCGGCATCGCTGGGATCATTCACTTCCGCGGGCCCGCGCCCGACCCCGACGCCGCCCTGCAGCTCAGCCACGGGGTCGGCCACCGCGGCACCGACGACAAGGGCCGCCACTTCGCCGGCCCCGCCGCCCTCTGCCACCGGGCCCACCGCGCCCGCCCTGACGAGGTCGCCCAGCCCCACCACAGCGGCGGGCGCGTCTTTTTGATGGACGGCCGCTGCCCCGGCGGCCTCGAGGCCCTGGCCACCGACTGGGCCACCGGCGGCGCCGAGGCGGCCGCCGCCCGCGGGGGAAGCTGGGCGCTGGCCGTCTGGGACCCCGCCCGCGCCCACCTCGACCTGCTGCGCAGCGCCGAGGGCGCCCGGCCGCTGTTCTGGTCGCGCCGCGGCGATCAGCTCGCCTTCTGCAGCGAGCTGCCGCCCCTGCTGCGCCTGCCCTGGGTCAGCCGCCAGCCGGCGATGGACCACGTCGCCGAGTACCTCTCGTTCCGCTACGTGCACGCGCCCCGCACCCTGCTGCGCGACGTCTTCGCCGTGCCCAGCGCTCACCTCGTGCGGCACGACCAGCGCGGCGCCGAGACCAGCCGCTTCGTCACGCCCCGCTGGTTCGCGCCGGGCGACCGGCGACCGAGCCCGGCCGAGGCGGTCGAGCGGGTCGACGCCGCCATCGGCGCCGCGGTCGACCGGGTCAGCGCCGACCCCTCGCCCGCCGCCGTGCTGCTCTCGGGCGGCCTCGACAGCAGCGCCATCGTCTGGCACCTGCACCGCCTCGGCCGCCGCCCGCCGACCTTCACCGTGGCGATGGACGACGACCCGGTCGACGAGTCGAGCATCGCCAGCCGGGTCGCCAAGGTGCTCGAGACCGAGCACCACGTCATCCGCCTGAGCCCGCGGCAGATCGTCGACGCGATCGGCCCCTGCACCCGCCTGATGGGCGCGCCCCTGCCCACCGCCGCCGCCGTGCTGCAGCACCTGCTGTTCGCCGCGATCAAGAACAGCGCCAAGATCGTGCTCTCGGGCGACGGCGGCGACGAGGTGCTGGCCGGCCGCACCATGGGCTTCCTGGCCAGCCGCCAGCGGGGCGCCAAGGCCCTGGCCCTGCTGCCGGGCCCCCTGCGCGCGGCGGTGCGCAAGGGCCTCGACCGCATGGGCCTGCGCGATCTCGGCGCCAGCGCCGCGCACTTTGGCCGCGACCGCACCATCGGCGGCAGCCGGGTCTTTCACAGCGCCGAGCGGGTCGACGTGCTGCGCGACCCGGGCCTCGTGCGCCCCGGCATCCGCCGCACGGTGCTCGAGCCCCTCTACCAAGAGGTGGTCGCCGACCCGATCAACGAGATCTTGCACGTCTGGCAGCGGGGCTGGCTGCCCGAAGACAGCCTCGCCCGCAGCGATCGCATGGGCAGCACGCTCGGCCTCGAGCTGCGCTTCCCGATGCTCGACGACGCGGTGCGGGCCGCGACCTGCGCCCTGCCCGGCGATCTCAAGGTCCGCCCCCGCGGCCTCGGCTTTGACACCAAGTGGCCGCTGCGCGAGGCCATGCGCGCCCGCCTGCCCGCCCAGCTCGTCGATCGCCCCAAGCGCAGCCTGCCCTCGCCGCTCGATGGCTTCTTGCGGGTCGGCCTCGGCCGCGACTGGATGCAGGGCGCGCTCTCGGCGATGCGGGCCGACGCCAGCGGCCTCTTCGCCCCGGCGGCCCTGCAGCGCCTCGAGGCCGCGCACCTGAGCGGTCAGGCGAACCACGGCCTGAAGCTGTGGACATTGCTGCTTTTTCATGAGTGGTGGAGCCAGCTCCACGAGCCTTAGGCGCCCGGGCCCCGCGCCCGCGCCCCGCACCGGAGGACCCATGTCCACGCCGCCCCCCTCTCCGCCGCCCGCCGCGCCCCCGATCGCCGGGGCCGACTTGGTGCTGCGCGCCGCCGATCCCGCGCACCCCTCGCTGGCCTGGCTCCGGCTCAACCGCCCCGCCGCCCGCAACGCCTGGACGCCCGAGATGATCGCCGCGTTCTTGGCGCACATCGACGCGCTCGACGAAGACGACAGCGTGCGGGCCGTTTTGCTCACCGGCGAGGGCCCCGCCTTCTCGGCCGGCGGAGACCTGCGGGCGATGGCCGAGCACTCGGGCATGTTCGCCGGCGGCCCGGTCGCGCTGCGCGGGCGCTACAGCCGCGGCATCCAAGAGATCCCCCGCCGGCTGGCCCGCTTCGACAAGCCGCTGATCGCCGTCATCAACGGCCCCGCGGTGGGCGCGGGCCTCGATCTGGCCTGCATGTGCGACCTGCGCTTCGCCGCCAGCACCGCGCGCATGGGCAGCACCTTCGTGACGCTGGGCCTCGTGCCCGGCGACGGCGGGGCCGCGCTGCTGGCCCGCACCGTCGGCCTGCCCCACGCCCTCGACTTGGTGCTCACCGGGCGCCTCATCGACGCCGACGAGGCGCTGCGCATCGGCCTCGTGCACGCGGTGCACCCGCCAGAAGAGCTGGCCGCCGCCGCGGTGGCCCGCGCCCTGCTCATCGCCCACAACGCCCCGCTGGCCGTTCGTCTCACCAAGGCCGCCGCGATGCGCTCGTGGGGGCTGCCCCTCGACCACGCGCTCGAGCTCGCCGCGACCTACCAAGGTGTGGTTCAGAACACGGCCGACCATGACGAAGGGGTGCGCGCGCTGCTCGAGCGCCGCCCGCCGCGTTTTGAGGGCCGCTAGCCGCACCGCCCGGAGGATCCATGCCCACCCGCCGCCTCGCCGCGCTGCTCTGCCTCACCCTCGCCGCCTGCGGGGACAAAGATCCGCCGGGCGAGGGCGGGCTCGACTCCGGTGACAGCGGGGGCGGCGGCTCAGACACCGCCGGCGGGGCCGCGCCCGCGCCCAACCGGGCGCGCGAGGCCGGGGTCATGCTGCAGCAGCGCGCCGCGGCCTATTTTGCTGCCGGCCAGGGCGGTCGCGCCGCCCGCTGAGCCCGCCGATCCGCCCGCCTCAGCGCCCGCGGGCCCGGGTCTCGTCCTCGTCGCCCGCGTCGGCGGCGGCCGGATCGGCCTTCGGATCGACCTTCGGATCGGGCCGCAGGCGCAGCACCACCGCGACCGGCTTCTCGCCGGCCGGGAAGCGGGTGCGGCTCAGCTCTTCCATCAAACAAATGTCGACCTCGAGGTCAGACAGGCCGGCGCCCTGCACGCTGGTCGAGCGCACGCTGCCCTCGGGCGAGACCTCGAGGAAGGCCTGGATCTCGTTGATCTGGTCGAGGCCGCTCTGGCCCTTGAGGCAGGCGGTCAGCGTCGCCTCGCGCACCTTGGCCGCGGCGAGGAAGGCGCCCACGTCTTTGGCGCCGCGCAGGTCGGCCTCGGCCACGCGCAGCATGCGGGCGGCGGCCGCGCTCGGGCCCGGCGCGGCGAGGCCGACGAGGACGAGGGCGGCCAGCGCAGAGGCGCGGCCAGCGGAGAGGATCGGAGAGCGGCGCATGGGGACCTCGGCGGAGCGGTGGCCCTCGATCCTACCCCGCCGACCGCCCGCCTCGCCGCCCCTTTCACCGGCCGGTTCAGGGCGCCGCGCGCGTTAGAGTGACCGACCCCGCGGACGGAGCGCGCCGATGAGCCCTGAGCCCCTGCCGGCGACGCCCGGCCACTCCGCCTTGCACGACTGGCTGCACATCGGCGGCCTGGGCGGCGCCTTGCTGCTCGGCGCGGGCACCTGGGCGGCCGTGCCCCCCGCGCTCGAGGCGGCGGCGGGCCTCTCGGTCGTCGATGGCGCGTGGACCGCGGCCTTCGAAGACAAGCTCGACGCCGAGGCCCCGCACCGGGCCCTGGCCCTGCCGCTGTGGGGCGCGATCGAGTTCTTCGCCTTCGGGGATGGCCGCGACGGCGTGGTGCTCGCCCAAGACGGCCTGCTGTTCACCGACGAAGAGCTGCGCCTCTACCCGAACGAGGCCCAGAACACCGCCGAGAGCCTGCGCCTCATCCTCAAGGCCCGCGAGCTCCTCGCGCAAAAGAACGTCCAGCTGGTCGTCGCGCTGCTGCCCGCCAAGGTGCGCCTGCACCAGGGCCAGCTGCGCACCCCCTGGGCGCCCCAGGCCGAGGCCCGCTACGCCCACGCGCTCGGCGCGCTGCAAGCGGCCGGAGTGGTCGCGCCTGACCTGCACGCGGCCCTGGCGGCCAAGCAGGCCCAGGGCGTCGAGGTCTTCCTGCGCACCGACACGCACTGGACGCCCGCCGGCGCCCAGGCGGTGGCCGAAGAGCTGGCGGCCGAGATCAAGGCACGCGGCCTGCTGCCGTCGGCCGGGGGCGCGACCTACAGCCGCACCGACGGCCCCGAAGAGCCCCACGAGGGCGATCTGCTCAAGTACTTGCCGCTGGGCCCCCTCGCCCACCGCGGCCCGGCGCCTGACCGGCTGCGGCCGCCGACCTTCGCCCTGACCAGCGGCGGCGGGGGCGGCGGTCTGCTCGACGAGGTCAGCGTGCCGGTCGCGCTGGTCGGCACGAGCTACAGCCACAACCCGCGCTTTGGCTTCGCCGGCGCCCTGCAAGTGGCCCTGGGCGCAGACGTGCTCAACGCCGCCCAAGAGGGCAAGGGGCCGATCACCCCGATGGCCCGCTACCTCGGCGACGCCTCGCTGCGCGAGAGCCCGCCCCAGGTCGTCATCTGGGAGATCCCAGAGCGCTACCTCCCGCGTGCCGATGAGCTCGCCACCCTTCCGCCCCCGCTCGGGGACGAGGAGCCCGCCCGATGATCTCCGCGCTGCTGCTGGCCAGCACCCTCGCCTGGGGGGCCAAAGAGTCCAAGCCCGCCGCCCCTCCTCCGCCGCCGGTGCCCGCCTGCGAGAAGGCGAACGCCAAGCACTTCGTCGTCACCGACGACGGCTGGATCTTCAACCCCCAAGACCTGCTGACCAAGCACCACGGCAAGCCCGAGATCTTGGCCCGGCTGACCGAGCTCGGCGCCGCCTTCGCCGCCCAGGACGTCAAGGTCGTCATCGTGCTGCTGCCCCAGCGGGCGATGGTCCGGCCCGACGTGGTGGGCATGGGCGACGGCAACGGCGGCCTCTACAACCGGGCCGAGGCGCTCAAGTCCTACCAAGACCTGCGCCAGAAGCTGATCAAGGCCGGCTACATCGTGCCCGACATGATGCCGGTGGCCGAGGGGCTGGCCAAGAAAGAGGGCTTCTTCTTCTCGCGCGACCACCACTGGACCCAGGCCGGCGCCAAGGCCGCGGCCCAGGCGGTGGCGGTCGAGGCCAAGAAGCTGCCCGGCTTCGCCGAGTGGCCCAAGGCCACGGTGAGCATCACGCCCAACGGCCAGACCCACACCTGGTCGGGCAGCCGCGGCAACGCCTGGCAAGAGCTGTGCGGCCAGACCCTGCCCGAGCAGGTCGTTCCCCTCAACGACGTGAAGGTGACCGGGGCGGCCGCGGGGCTGCTCGACGGCCCGCCGCCGCCGGTGGTGCTGGTCGGCACGAGCAACACGCACCCCCGTTTTGACTTCGCGGGCCACCTCGTCGACGCGATGGGGGTCGACGTGATCAACGCCGAGCAGGGCGCGAACGGCGGGCCGGTGGCCAGCCTGCAGCGGGTGGTCAGCGGCGAGACCTGGACACAGTCGCGCCCCAAGCTCTTGGTGTGGGAGTTCAGCATGTCCGAGCTCAAGCCCTGGCGCCCCGACACGCCAGAGCTGGCCACCATGCCGATCTACCGCCAGCTCATCCCGGCGGTCGACGGCGGCTGTGACGCGGCGAGCGCCCTGGCCAGCGCCGACATCACGCTCGCGCCCGGCGTGGTCGAGGCGCTCAAGGTGCCCGCCGACAAGGCCATTCAGGGCAAGGGCCACTACCTGTTCCTCACGACCAACCCCAAGGGCCTGCAGGGCTTCGCGGCGACCTTCACCCACGCGGGTGGTCAGGTCGACAAGCACACGGTCAACGCCTACTCGCGCACCCCGTCGCAGGGGCGGTTCTTCATCCAGCTCGACGGGGCGCCGAGCCCCCTGACCAACGTCAGCCTCGAGATCCCCACCGGGGTCAGCGGCCCGGCGACCGTGCGCCTCTGCACGGCCAAGGGCGGCTGAGGGGCGCCCCGGCCTGCGGCCGTCGCCCCCCTGCGGGCGCGCGGCCCTGATCCGGGCGCGCCAAGGTCGCGCCCGGGGCCGCTTGGCGCTGCGCGCCGGGCCTGGGGGGCCCGCCCTTTGGGGGGCTGGCGCTTTTGCCCTGTTGGGGTTTTTGTGGCGTTGCACGCCGGCTTGTCTTGGCCGTTGGTTTTGGGTTTGTCCGGCTTTGGGCCGGGTTGGTCTCGTTGAAGGCCTTTTGTGCGGTGGGGCGCTTGTCGCCCTTGGGTTCGATGCGCGGGCCGGTGCGGCGCCCATTAGCTCTGACGAGGACGGCCGCGCTGGCCCATGTTTCCGCGATGCTGGATGCCGGGGGCGGGCCCCGCCCCCGGACCCCCAGGGGCAAGGGGCCTGCGCGGCCCCTTGCATCCCGC
>JBJONS010000384.1:0-6581 GCA_046051725.1 Pseudomonadota bacterium
CATAGCACTGGCCCAGGTCGGGCACGAGCAAGCGGAACGCCAAGACATCATGGACCTGCGCCAGCTCGAGGCCGTCCGCCTTCATCTTGCGCCAGATGCTGGTCAGGTGCTTGGGGCGGCCAGAGACCGTGGCGTCGACGCCGCGGGCCTCGAGCAGGCCGGACAGCACGCGGCAGGTGCGGGCCACGTACTGCTCCCGCTCGGCGCGGCTGCCCTCGAGGGCGAGGCTGAGGCGCTCGACCGACTCGGGCTCGAGGTAGCGCAGCGACAGGTCCTCGAGCTCGGTCTTCCAGTTCGACAGGCCCAGGCGGTTGGCGATCGGCGCGTAGATCTCCATCGTCTCGGACGCGATGTCGCGCGCCCGCGCCGGCTTCATGTGCTCCATCGTCCGCATGTTGTGGAGCCGGTCGGCCAGCTTCACGATGATCACCCGCACGTCGCGGGCCATCGCCAGCACGAGCTTGCGCAGGTTCTCGGCCTGGGCCTCTTCTTTGTTGCGGAACTCGAGCTTGCCCATCTTGGTGACGCCCTCGACCATGTCGGCGACGTCATTGCCAAAGTCTGCGGCCAGCTCTTCGCGGGTGGTGAGGCAGTCCTCCATCGTGTCGTGGAGCAGGCCCACCGCGATGGTGTCCACGTCCATCTTCAGCTCGGTGAGGATGCTGGCCACCGCGATGGGGTGGATCAGGTAGTCCTCGCCGTTCTTGCGCAGCTGGCCCCGGTGGGCCCGCGCGCTCTGCAGGTACGCCCGCATGATGACGTCGACGTCCGCGTTGGGCGCATAGCTGCGCACGGCGTCGATGATGTCGCTGACCTGCATGTGCTCACCCGGTGCGAAGGGCGCGCGGCCGCCGCGCGCGGCGGGGAGCCGGCCCGCGCCCCCAGCTTAGACCCGGCTGTGGGCCGAGACGAGCCGCGGGTTGCGGGCGCGGCGCTGGAGCTCGCCCCAGAGCACGCCCTGGAAACGGACGTGCGCGTGCTCCAGCACGTCGTTCACGACGAGGTAATCAAACTCACCACAGCCCGCGAGCTGATCGTCGGCCTGGGACACCCGGCGGCGGATCACCTCTTCACTGTCGGTCGAGCGGGCGCGGAGCCGCTCTTCGATCGCGCCGGCGTGCGGCGGCAGCACGAAGATCAGCACGGCTTCGGGCATCGCCGCCTTGACCTGGCGCGCGCCCAGCAGGTCGATCTCGAGCAGGATGCTGCGGCCGGCGTCCAGCGCGGCGGCGACCGGCGCACGGGGGGTCCCGTAGCGGTTGCCGTAGACCGCGGCCCACTCCAACAACGCGGCGTCAGCGACCAGCGCGTCAAAGTCGGCGTGCGACACGAAGTGGTAGTCGCGGCCGTCGACCTCACCCTCGCGGGGCGGGCGGGTGGTCGCGCTCACCGACCAGCCGATGCTGGGGATGGCCTGCAGGGCGGCCTTCACCAAAGTGGTCTTGCCGGTGCCAGACGCGCCGGTGACGACGAAGAGGGCGCCCTTGTCGGGTCCGGGCCAGGGTGTCGGGTCCACGCTCATCCACGCTCCGTCCGGTCGGGCGGGCCCGCTAACCCATCCCCCGCCGCTGCCCCCCAGCGGGAGCACCGGAGGCGGAGCGGACAGGGATCGCAGCGCTGCGGGAGGACCTCACCTGTGCAGGCCCCGGAGATCCCGTGGTGGGCCAGCGCGAAGTCCCACCGCAGGGGATCATCGGGGCGCAGGCGCCGCAGCGCGGCGGTGATCTCTTGCGCGGTGCGGAAGGAGCCGTCGTTGCGCGCGGTCAGGCCGAGGTAGCCGGCCAGCCGGTGCACGTGGGTGTCGAGCGGGATCACCAGCGCCGCGGCCGGCAGCGGCCAGAGCCCCAGGTCCACGCCGCCCTCGCTCGGCGCCGGCGGACGGACCATCCAGCGCAAGAACATGCACCAGCGCTTGCAGGCCGAGCCCTCGGCCGGGCGACAGAGCAGGCTGCGCAGCCCCCGGGGCAGGGCCCCCCAGCCGGCCGGCGCGGGCTCCCCCGCCGCTGCCGCGCGGGCCCGGGCCTCGTCGAGGGCTGCCTGGCGCAGGGCGAGGATCACGCGGTCGAGCGCGGGCCCGAGGTCGGCCTCCCCGGGCCGCCAGGCGGCGACGAAGCGGGCGCCCAGGGGCTGCGCGGCCTCGGCGCGGGCGAGGGCGCCGGCGAGCAGGGCCAGGTCCAGACCCCGCACCCACCGGTGCTGCAGCGGCAACAGCCCGTCGCCCCGGGACGGGGTCCAGCCGCGCAGGAAGGCCGCCGGCCCGCCATGCGCGTCGGCCACGTCGAGCACCGCCGCGGCCACCGGCAGGAAGGCCGCCACCCGGCCGAAGCTGAGCGCGCTCACGAAGACCGCGGCCAGCGCGATGTCCTCGGGGGAGGTGTAGCGGGCGAGCAGGTGGAGGGGATCGGCCGCCAGCCGGGCGCCCGGGTCGGTGCGGGCGAGGAGGGCGTCGAGGGCGGCGGCGAGCGCGTCGGGGTCGTCCACCCGCTACTCGACGTTCGCGGCCTGCTCCCGCAGCCGCTCGATCACGCTCTTCATCTCGACCACCTGGGTGGCCACCGCGTGCTCGGCCGCCTTGCTGCCGATGGTGTTGACCTCGCGGTGCAGCTCTTGGACCAGGAACTCGAGCCGGCGCCCGATCGGCTCGACGGCGTCGAGCGAGGCCAGCAGCTGGTCGCAGTGCGAGCTCAGGCGGGCCACCTCTTCGGTGATGTCAGCCTTGTCGGCCAGCAAGGCCGCCTCTTGGGCGAGCCGGTACGGATCGATGCGGTCGCCGAGCAGCTTGCGCACCCGCTCGCTCAGCCGCTGGTGCAGCCGATCGGTCAGGTCGGCGCTCGCCGCGAGGATGGCCGCGCGCCCGAGCAAGAGCTGGTCGACGAGGCCCCGCAGCTCGATCGCCAGCGCGCCGCCCTCGGCCGCCCGCATCTCGGCGAGCTCAGAGAGCGCGGCGTCCAGCGCGGTGCTCACCACGTCCCACTCGGACAGCGCGTCGCGCTCGCGCTCGGTGGTCGTCAGCACGCCCGGCTGGGCGAGCAGCCAGGTCAGGGGCAGCGGCTCGTCGAGGCGCTGCAGGCGCTGGGCCACCGCCGTCGCCGCGCGCAGGTAGTGCTCGGCGAGGATGGGGTCGGGGCGCACGGTCTGGCCGCTCTCGACCGCGGTGCGGCTGATGTAGACGTCGACCCGGCCGCGCTGAATGGCGTCTTTGAGGGTCTTGTTGACCCGCGGCTCGAGCACGAGGTACTCGCGCGGCACGCGCAGGTTCACGTCGCGGAAGCGGTTGTTGACCGTCTTGATCTCGACCACAACGCTGATGTCGCCGTTGGTCGCCTCACCGCGACCATAGCCGGTCATCGAGTTCATCTTCGCCCTCAGTGCGCCCGGCCCGCGGGGGCGGGCCGGAGGCGCCGGCGGCCGTATCGCAGCCGCCCCGACGCCGAGCGGGCGGGGCGGCGCGGGCCCGGGCCGCGCGCCGGTCCCCCGCGCCGCGCCGGACCCTCGGGCTCAGAGGCTGGAGACCGAGCCGTCCGGCCAAGAGATGGTCGCGAAGGGCGCGTAGTAGTCCTCAGAGTTCACGTTCCGCGTGTCGGTCCAGGCGAGCCGGCCGGCCACGTAGATGTTCACGGTCACCATGTTGGTGCCGTTGTAGACGCTACCCGGATAATCATGAACATACACGGTGTAGGTGCCGTTGTAGGGCGCCGCGATGTTGATGTTCTCGGGGCCCACGCCGGGGATGTCGTCGAGGTCGAGCGTCGGGTCGTCGGTGCTGGCGCTGGGGTAGCCCCAGTTCAGGCCGCTGCCCACGCAGTTGGCGTAGTAGCAGTCGTTGCTCGACTCGAGGGCCGACGAGCTGGACCCGGCGTTGAGCAGGTGCAGGTCCATGTCGTCGCCGCTGTACTGCCAGTACATCTCGATCCACAGGTCCTCCGAGGGGACCGACTCGAGCGTCACGGTGCAGGGGCGGCTGACCCGGCCGTCCTCGGTGGTCACGACGAGCTGACCGACGTACTCGCCGGCGAGGTCGGGCGAGAAGCCGCTGCGGATGGCGCCAGAGCCCGAGGGCATCCGGACCGAGGAGCCGCTCGGCTGGCTCAGCAGGGTCCAGTTGTACGAGGTGATGCGCAGGCCCGCCGGATCGTAGGAGTCCGAGCCATCCCAGGTGGCCGTGGTGAAGGGCGGCTCGACCGGGTTCGGGCTGACCGCGCAGACCGCCACGGGCGCGTCGGGGTCGACCTCGGTCGAGTCGCCGCCGCCGGGGATGCCGGTGTCTTCGGGCTCGGCCGAGTCCTGGGGCGCCGCGGTGTCGACCGGATCGGCGGTGTCCTTGGGCTCGTTGCCGCGCTCGGGGGTCGAGGGCTGCTTGATGCCATAGTCCTGGGTACAGCCCAGGAACAGCGGGAGGATGAACAAAGCGCGGCGCATCTTCCACTCCAACGGCGCGGAGGCCGTGCGGCGGGAACGGGGGGCGAAATTCGCGTCAAGACCAAAAGGAGGGGCAGCGGACCAAGCGGGCAGCGCGGGGACGCGGCGCGGGGAGGGTGCCCACGCACACACGCCGCGCCGGACAGCCGGGCCATCCCGGGCGGGCAGGCGACGCGGCCCATCGCAGAGGTCCGCACACAGGGGCCGCGGGCGGGGTGTCGATCCCCCCCCACGTGCCGAGAGCGCATCATGGACCAGCGCGACAGCGTGCGCAAGCCCACAGAGGGCCGCTCCGTGGCAGGGTGATGACAGCGCGGCGCCCGCTGCCCGCCTCCCCCGCCCGACCGGAGCGACCATGCCGCGGCCTTTCGTGCGCGTGCCCTTCGCCGCCCTCCCCGCCCTCCCCGAGGCGCACCCGTTCTTTTCCGGACCAGACGCCCGGATCGGCCTGGTCCTCCCCGACGGGGGCCGATCCACGGTCAGCCTGCGCCGCTTCGGGGCCGGGCCGCCGCTGCTGCTCCTCCACGGCCTGATGACCACCGGCTACTCGTGGCGGCGGGTGATCCGCGACCTCTCCGCCCGCTTCACCGTGCTGGTGCCCGATCTGCCGGGGGCCGGTCGCACGGTCGGCCCTGATGGTCCCCTGCCGCCCGCGCGGGTGGCCGACTGGCTGGTGGCCCTGCTCGACGCCCTGCAGCTCGACCGGGCCGCCGTGATCGGCAACTCGATGGGCGGCTACCTCGCGCTGTGGCTCGCGCTGCGCGCGCCGACCCGGGTCGACCGCCTGCTCGTGGTGCACGCGCCCGGGCTGCCCGAGCCCCGCCTCCACGCGCTGCGCCTCGCGCTCCGCCTGCCCGGCGCGATCGCCCTGCTGCGCTGGATGGTGCAGCGCGACCCGCAGCGCTGGGTCTGGCGCAACGTGCACTACTGGGACGAGGCGCAGAAGTCGCGCGAAGAGCTGGAGGAGTACGGCGCGCCGCTGGCCACCGCCGCCGGCTTCGACGGGTTCGTGCGCCAGCTGCGGGACATGATGGACCCGCTCGAGATGCGGCGCTTCGTGGCTGCCTGGGCCTCGCCTCCCCCGGGCCTGCCGCCGGTCCACCTGCTCTACACCCGCCGCGACCCGATGGTGCCCCCGGAGCTGGGCCCGCGCCTCCAGCGGGTCATCCCCGGCGCCACCCTGACCATCGTCGACGAGGGCGGCCACTTCCTCCACGTGGATCGACCCGCCGCCTTCCTCGCCGCGGTCGACGGCTGGGCCCCGCGGGGCTGAGCGGCGGATCGGCCGGGCTGCGCCGCGGCTCCTCGCGGCCGCCGGGTGCGAGCCGCACCCCGCCGCGATACGCCGGGCCTGCTGAATGAGGATTCATTCAGCGGCTCGACAGGCGGCCGCGCGCGCCGCCGCCCACCCACCCCCGGGGCCGACCTCCCGGGGCCCCCGCGGAGAGACGATGGCTTCCCAGATCCAGAAGGTGGCGGTGCTCGGCGCCGGCGTCATGGGCCAGGGCATCGCTGCCCACCTGGCCAACGCCGGCATCCCCTCGGTGCTCTACGACATGGTGCCGCGTGACCTGCCGGCGGGGGTCCCCCGCAGCAAGCTCGCGATCGACGGCGTGGCCAACGCGAGCAAGCTCAAGCCCGCGCCCTTCTTCAAGCCCGAGCTGGCCGCGCTGATCAAGCCGGCCAACTACGAAGACGACGCCGGCCTGCTCAAAGAGTGCGACCTCATCATCGAGGTCGTCGTCGAGCGGCTCGACATCAAGGCCAAGATCTTCGCTTGGGTCGAGGCCAACCGCCGCGACGACGCGATCGTCGCGAGCAACACGTCCGGCCTGCCCCTGCGCGACATGGTCGCGACCATGGGCCAGAGCATGCGGGAACACTTCCTGATCATGCACTTCTTCAACCCGGTCCGCTACATGCGGCTGCTTGAGCTGGTGGCCGGCCCCGACACCCGCCCCGAGGCGCTCAAGCTGCTGGCCGACTTCGGCGAAGAGAAGCTCGGCAAGGGCATCGTCTACGCCAAAGACACGCCGAACTTCGTCGGCAACCGCATCGGCACCTTTGGCATCGTCAGCGTCTTCAAGCACATGCAGGCCTTCGACCTCTCGATCGAAGACGTCGACGCCATCTTGGGCAAGGCCATGGGCCGGCCGAAGCTC
>JBJONS010000385.1:0-4150 GCA_046051725.1 Pseudomonadota bacterium
CGCCGAGGCCGCCCCCGCCGCTGACGCCCCGCCGCCACCCCCGCCCGAGCCCAGCCTCAACCCCGGCGAGATCGTCGCCAAAGAGCGCGAGGCCGCCCAGGCGCCCGCCGAGTACGACGAGAAAGAAGAGAGCAAGCACATCTCCTTCCTCTACAAGTACAACTCGACGGCCGACAGCAAGCTCGACAGCCTGACCCGCGAGGCCGCGCTCGAGCGGGCCCGCAAAGAGGGCTTCACCAACGTCCGCAACGTCAAGCAGTCCAAGAAGCTCTGCAAGGGCACCGACTGCAGCCTCGAGCTCGACTTTGACGCCTACCGCGTCATCAAGACCGAGAAGCCCAAGGAAGCGAAGATCCAGCGGTGAGCGCGCTGCGCCCCCCACCGCCAGGCTTCGTCGACCTCCGGGCGCTGGACGTCCCGCACGGGGCCGTCCAGCATGGGGCGGCCCCGCCGCTGTCCGCCCCGGGGCTCGAGGCCGCTCCCCTGCGCTTCGCCATCGCCTACGCTGGCGTCGACAATTTCGCGGGCGAGCCCATGCCCGGCTACGGCTCGCCGGGCGCGTGGCTGCGCCCGGGCCCCGCCGAGGCCCTGCAGGCCGCGCGCGCGGTCCTGGCCGCCGATGGCCTCGGGCTCGTCATCTTCGACGCCTACCGACCGGTGCGGGCGACCGAGGGCATGTGGGCCTGGGCCCAGCGCGTCGGCCAGACCGCGCTCTTCGACCAGGGCTGGATCGCCCGCCGCAGCCGCCACAACACCGGCGTGGCCGTCGATCTCGCGCTGACCACCGCAGACGGCACACCCCTCGACCACGGCAGCCCCTTCGACGCCTTTGACGACCGCAGCCGCTGGGGGGCCCCGGTGCCGCCCGCGGCGCAGGCTTGGCGCGGGAAGCTGCGGGCGGTCATGATCCAGGCGGGCTTTCGGCCCTATGACCAAGAGTGGTGGCACTTCGAGCGCCCCACCGATCCGCCGGCCGCCCGCTGCGACGTGCCCTACGGCGCCGACGAGCCCGAGGGCGCCCTCGAGGTCCCCTGAACGCGGCCCCGCGCCGCCCCTGGAGCGCCCATGTGGAGGCCCGCCCGCCCCGACGAGGACGCCGCGCTCATCGCGCTCTGCGGCGCGCTCTACACCGAAGACCCGAGCCCCGCGCCGGTGCCGCCGGCCCAGGTGGCGGCGACCCTCGCGGCCCTGCGGGCGGCGCCGTGGCGCGGGCGGGCGCTGGCGCTGGATCTCGGCGCGGGGCCGGTGGGCTACGCCTTGCTCATCGCGTTTTGGAGCAACGAGCTGGGGGGAGAGGTCTGCGTGATCGACGAGCTGTACGTCGCTCCGGCGCAGCGCTCGCAGGGGTGGGGCAGCGCGTTGTTGACCGCCCTGCAGGGCGCGCCGGGGGCGCTGTGGCCCGAGCGGCCGGCGGCGCTGGCGCTGGAGGTCACGCCGGGGAACAGCGCGGCGCAGGCCTTGTACGCGCGGCTTGGTTTTGCCGGCAAGAACTTGGCCTGGCGGCGGCCGCTGCCAAAACACACCGAAACATCCACGGGCACGCTGTAATCAACCCGCGAGCAGGTCGTAGCCGAGCTTCGCCAACAAGGCGCAGACCACCACCTGCACGACCCGGCGCACCACCGCCGCCCCGCCGCGCAGGGCGAGCTTGGCCCCCAGACCGCCGCCCAGCGCGTTGCACACGGCCATCGGCGCAGCCCAGTCCCAGCGGATCTGCCCACCCGCCCCAAAGACCAGCAGCGCGGCGAGGTTCGTCGCCACGTTCACCGCCTTGGCGCCCGCCGAGGCCCCGACAAAGTCGAGGCCCAGCGCGTAGATCAGCGCGAAGATGAGGAATGTGCCCGTCCCTGGACCGATCAGGCCGTCGTAGAAGCCGATGAGCAAGCCCAGGCCGGCGGCCAGGGCCGGGCGCTCGCGCCCCCGGGCCAGCGCGCCGAAGTCGGGCCGAAAGAACACAAAGGCGGCCACCAGGCCCAGCACCGGCACGGCCAGGGGCCGGAAGACCCCCGGCGGCAGCCGCGCGGCGAGGGCCGCCCCTAAGGCGCTGCCGACGAAGGCCACCGCCGCCGCCGCGCTGATCGACCGCCAGGGCAGGGCGAGCGCGCCGCGGTAGCGCAGCAGGGCCACCGCCGTGCCCCAGATCGAGGCCGCCTTGTTCGTGCCCAGCGCCACCGACGGCGGCGCGCCCGGCATCAGGGCCAGCACCGCAGGCAGCTGGATGAGCCCGCCCCCGCCGGCCATCGCGTCGACCAGCCCGGCGCAGAAGGCGGCGAGGCAGGCGAGGGCCAGCGGCCAGGCGCGGGGATCGGCGACGAGCGGGTCCACGGCGGCTCCTCGGGGCGGGGCCCGCCCGGCGCTCAGGGCGCGCGGTTGACCGACCAGTCGTAGGGCAAGAACTCGACCCGGTAGCCCCCGGCCCGCAGCGCCGCCGCTTGGGCCGGCGGGCTGTACCGCGCCACCCAGGCGGCCAGGGCCGCCTCGCGCGGGCGCAGGCCCGGCACGCTTGCGGCCGGCCCCACCGCGAAGTCCTCGGCGAACCAGTCGAAGATCGACGACAGGCGCAGTGTTTTCGACGCCGGGTCGTAGACCGCGCCCCCGCCTTGCACCCAGGCCCGGGCCGCGGCGTCGAGCTCGGCCTCGAGCCCCGCGGCGCTCATCGCCCGCGGCCGCAGCGGCGGGCAGCCGCGGCTGGCGCAGTTGAGCGCGGCGTGCACCCGGGGATCGCCCAGCGGGCGCAAGATCTGGTGCTCGATCTCATCGAGCGTGACGCTGCGGCCGCCGACCTCGAAGCGCCGCCGCTTCCAGGGCTGGCCGCCGTCGAGCTCACGAATGCTGCCCAAGGGCCAGTGGTCGGCGATCAGATCGACCGTCAGCGCGTTGTAGGCGTTGATCCAGTAGGCCATCGCCCCGGCGCGGTCGGCCGGCGGCGGGGTGCGGGCCAAGGCCGCGAGGTGGGCGTCGAGCGGCTTGTCTTGCGCGACGCGGGCGTAGTCGACGCCGGCCGGGCGCGCGTAGGCGTCGAGCGTGCGCTGCCAGCCGCCCGGGTCGGCGGCGGCGGGGCCCGCGCCGAGCAGGGCGGCCCCGAGCAACCACGCGGACGCGGACAGGCGGGGCACAGAGAGGCGGGGCAGCGGCAGGGGGCACCTCGGCGGGCCGGCGGCGGAGGCCCGGCAGCGGCGCCTGGCCGCGGAGCCGCGCGCCCGCGCCAGGATAATGCACAGGCGGCGCCGACCCAGCCCCCGGCCCACCCCGGTGCGCCTTGATCCTGCCCCTGATCCTCGGCGTGATCGTCGTGATGCTCATGTTCGCCGGCGCGGCCGTGGCCATCGCCGCCGAAGGCCGGCCCGACGACGAGGGCGGCGGGTGAGCCCGCTGGCCGCCCAGCCTTGGGAGCTCCTCTGCGGCGCGCTGCGCCCGGTCCGCATCTTCGACCTGCGGGCCCCCGAGGCCTTCGCCCGCGGCCACCTCGCCGGCGCCGAGTGCCTGCCCTATGAGCGCTTCCAGGGCGAGGTGCTCGGCCTGCTCGCAGCGGCGGCCCTCACCGAAGACGACGTGCTCATCGTTGATCCCGGCGGGGCCCGCGCCGCCGAGATGGCGGTCTGGCTGCGCACCCGCGGCCTGCCCGCGCGCTACCTCGAGGGCGGCTACGCCGCCTGGACCGGCCCGCTGGTCGATCCCCACCGCCCCCCTGCCGCGGGCCCGGCCCGCCCCAAGACGCGCCCATGACCACCCTCGACGCCCGCATGGGCGGCGCCCAGTTCGGCACCCACTTCGACGAGGCCCTGGCCCGCGCCCTGCCGGCCATCTTCACGCTCGACGCCGATGGCGAGCTGCGGCTCAACCTCGACCGCAGCCGCGAGGCCTGGGACCGCCTCGCCGCCGCCGGCGCGCCGGCGCCCCCCTTCGACGAGGCCCACGCGCTGCTGCGCGACCGCGCGACCGGCTGGGTGCTCTACGCCCGGGCCGGCGCCTGGGCCCTGCTCGCCGACCACCCGCGCGCCGACGTGCGCCGCTTCCCCGACGAGGCCGCGGCCCGCGCGGCGCTGGCCGCCCTGGGCCGCCCGCCCGTGGCCGACGCCGCCGCCTGGGCCGCGCTCGGCGCCCCATCGCTCTGAAAGCGCCGGGCTCCGCCTCGCGCGCGCCAGGCGGG
>JBJONS010000386.1:0-10560 GCA_046051725.1 Pseudomonadota bacterium
GGCGCGCCGTCGGGCGCCGCCGGGCGCGGACCCGCCGGTGGGGGCGGACGCCCGTCCCGCGGGCCGGGCCCCGGACCGGATCGCAGCGGCGGCCGCCCGGCGCGCGGGCCGGGCCCGGGCCCGGATCGCGCTGGCGGACGCCCGTCCCGCGGACCGGGGGCGGGCCCTGGGCGCCCTGCGCGCCACGGCGCGCCGGCCGCGGGCGCTCCGCAGCCGGCGCCGGCCCCAGCGCGGTCGCGCGCGGCCTCGTACATCGACGACGATGACGTGATGGACGCGCGTCCCGCCGTGCCTGCGCCAACGGGCGCCGGCCGGTGGATGAAGGTGGGCGCCGCGCCTGCCCCCGCGCCGCTGCTGGCCCCGGCCCCGCCGCCCCGCCGCGCGCCGCCCGCGGCGGGCGGCAAGCGCCGGCCCTCGCCCTGGGCCCACCCGAGCACCTTGGCGCCGGGTGAGGTCGCCCTGGTCGGCGTGCACACCGACGATCTGCCGGCGCCCTGGGGCGTCGAGATCGCCGTCGCCGGGCGCAGCAACGTCGGGAAGTCGAGCGCGATCAACCGCCTGCTCAAGCGCGACGGCCTCGCCCGCACCAGCGGCACGCCCGGCCGCACCCAGACCCTGAACTTCTTCGCGGTCGGCGGGACGGGCGTCCTGGTCGACCTGCCCGGCTACGGCTTCGCCCGGGTGCCGGACGCGGTGAAGGCGCGCTGGGCCGGCTTCATCGAGTCCTACCTCTACCGGCGCGAGAACCTGTCGCTGGTGATCAGCCTGATCGACGGCAGCATCCCGGCCCAGCGCATCGACACCGAGCTCATCGAGGCCCTCATCGAGGCCGACGTGCCGCTGGTCGTGGTCGCGACCAAGATGGACCGCCTCTCGCGCACGCGGCGGGGCCCGGCCCTCGAGGCCCTCGCCGCCGCCCACGGCGTGCCGGCGATCATGGGCGTCTCGAGCGTCGACGGCGCGGGCTTCGAGGAGCTGCGCGCGCTCGTTCACGACGTCTGGTCGGGGGAGGACCCCTACGAGGACGACGAAGACGACGACGACGACGAGTAGGCCCCGCGCCCGCTCGACCGGAGCGCGCGGCCCCGCCGCGGTCGCGCAGCGACCGAGCCCGCGCGGACGGGGAGCCCGGCGGCCCGCCGCCGGCGCCCCGGCCGGCCCCGCGGGCGAGCGCGCAGGAGGAGCGTCGGCGCCTTGCCGGGGCTCATCCCGCGCCCGGGGGAAAACGCAATCGGACGCCCCGTGGGGCGCCCGACCATGGCGGAGCGGTGGGGCGACCGCGCGCGCGGCCGCCGCGGCTCAGTAGCTGGAGCCGGGCACCAGCACGATGATGTCGAGGGTGTCGAGCAGGATGCTGCCGTCGCCGATGACGTTGAGGGTCAGGCGGTAGAGCTGATCCTCGGTGGTGGCGGCGACCACGCCCCGGAAGTTGAGCGTGAAGTCGATCTCTTCGGTGCCACCCGAGGGGTCGATGTCTTCGACGAACTCGGGGGTCACGCCCGTGACGAAGCCCCACTCGTCGCCCTCGATGTCGAGCGAGACGCGGTCGAAGCGGATCGAGCTGACCAGGTCTTCGATGGCGCCGGTGATCGTGGTGCGGAAGGCGGCGTTGCTGCCGCTCCATTGGAAGACCAGCGGGTCATCGGACACGCCGTCGGCGTCGGTGTCGGCGTAGGAGCCGCTGGCCGCCGCGAGGGTCAACATCTGGTTGTAGGGCGTGGTGGTGTACGAGTTGACGTGGATGCCGATGGCGTAGCCGTTCAGCGCCGAGAGGGCCGCCACGACGTCGGACTGGCCGGCGTCGGTCGGGCAGCCGCCCGGCGTCGGGTAGCCCGCGTCGGGGTCACGCAGGTCGTAGTCGGTGGCGTAGACCAGCACGGGCAGGGCGTAGTCGCGGAAGCCGAAGCCGCCCGCCGCGCCGCCGCCGGTCCAGGCGCTGCTGTAGGACTGGCCGCCGGTGCCGCCGAAGGGGTCGGCCGAGCTCGCGAGGAAGGGCTGCACGTCGGTGGTGCCGTCGTAGTAGCGGTCGCAGTTCTGGTCGTAGCCGAGGCCGCCCGCGCCTTGCAGCAGGGCCTCCATGCTCGACTCGGGGCCGTCGCCGCCGAAGTGCAGCACGACCTGCGTGTTGAGCACGTTGTTGACCTGGGTGACGTTGTCGGTGATCTGCTGCCGCATGATGAACGGCTTGTCACCCGAGCTCGAGTAGCCGAAGCTGCCGTAGGCGTAGTCATCGTAGGTGCCGACGCCGTACTGCGCGTCGGGGATGGTGCCCGACAGCGTGCTGACGATGGTCGAGAACTCGGACGCCATCGCGTTGGCGGTGCCGCCCATCGAGCCGGTGGTGTCGATGAGGAAGGCGATGTCGCCGAGCTGCACCTGCAGCGTAAACGTGAACAGCTCTTCGATGTTGGTGCGCTCGGGCACCTCGACGTAGATGCCGTCGACCACGCTGCCCGGGTCGAGGGGGTCGGTGCCCGCCGCCCGCTCGCCGCCGTCGGAGAAGCCGTCGCCGTCGCTGTCTGCGTCGTAGGGGTCGGTGCCGGTGGTGTTCAGCTCGTCCCAGTCGGAGATCGAGTCGCCGTCGGCGTCGGTGTCTTGGAAGTCGGGGACGCCGTCGCCGTCGGTGTCGCGGGGCACGCCGTCTTCGCTCGCTGCGCCCTCGACCCGGTCGGACACCGAGTCGCCGTCGCTGTCGCTGTCGAGGTAGTCGGGGGTGCCGTCGCCGTCGGTGTCGACCACCTCGCTGTCCCACTCGGTGGTGCCGGCCTCGTACAGGTCACCGACCCCGTCACCATCGGCGTCGGTGTCCATGTAGTCCTGCACGCCGTCGCCGTCGGTGTCGGTCACGCCGCAGGCGCCGCCGATCTCGTCGGTGTCGAGGATGCCGTCGCCGTCGTTGTCGGGGTCGGCGAAGTCACGGATGCCGTCGCTGTCGGTGTCGATCGGGCCATCGCCGGTCGGGATCTTCTCGTCGACGTCAGGGACGCAGTTGTTGTCGCTGTCGAGGTCGAGGTAGTCGGGCGTGGTGTCGCCGTCGCTGTCGAGCGGCATGGTCAGGGGGTCGCCGTCGCCCGCCTCGAAAAAGTCTTTGATGCTGTCGTTGTCGCTGTCGTCGTCGAGGTAGTTCGCGGTGCCGTCGCCGTCGGTGTCGACCTCGCCCTCGTGGATGTCGAGGATGGTGTCAGCGTCGGCGTCGTCGTAGGTGACCACCTGCTCGTCAGCGGCGCCGCCGGTGTCGGACTCGTCTGCTTTGGGCAGGTCGCCGCAGCCCAGGAGCAGCAGCGGGAGGAGCGCGCTGGCGATGAGCGAAGAGGGGGCCTTCATGAGCAGCTCCGAGTCCGGGGGAGGGCGAGGTACACGAGGGGGCCGGCGGTGCGCGGCCCTTGGGGCGGCCGTTGGCGGCCCGCCGCGGCCGGGGGCTCGCCGCGGCCGATCTTGACAAGGACGTTACCGGTCGCGGGGACGCATGTCAATCGTGTGGAAACCGCCAGCGGAGCCCATCCCCAACGAACCGGCGCGGAGAGGGCCGCGCGCGGCGGCAGGGAATAGGCGCCGCCCGGAGGGCCGATGTCCCAGCCGCGTACACCCGATCATTGGAGCCGCAAGGCCAAGGCCGAGGGCTTCCCGGCGCGCAGCGTCTACAAGCTCGAAGAGATCGAGCGGCGCTTTCACGTGCTGCCCCGCGGCGGCGGCCGGGTGGTCGACCTGGGCTGCTGCCCGGGCAGCTGGTCGGCGTGGGTGCGCAAGCAAGGCGGCCCGCGCCTGCGCCTCGTCGGCGTCGACTGGCAGCCGGTGCCGAACTATCCGGGCGACTTTGTCGAGCGCTCGGTGATGGAGGTCGAGCCCGAGGCCCTGCTCGAGGCGCTGGGCGGGCCCGCCGACTGCGTGCTCTCGGACATGGCGCCCTTCACCACCGGCAACCGCTTCACCGACCACTGCGTCCAGATCGAGCTGGCCCAGCGCGCCCTGGCGCTGGCCCGGGCGGCGCTGCGGCCCGGCGGCAGCTTCGTGACCAAGCTCTTCGAGGGCCAAGAGGTCAACGCCTACGTCGCCGACGCCAAGCAGAGCTTCGGCGAGGTCAAGCGGGTCAAGCCCGACGCCACCCGGGACGAGAGCGTCGAGCTGTTCCTCGTCTGCAAGGGCTTTCGACCCACGCCCGCCTGAGCGAGAGCGCCGCGGCGCCCCGGCTGCACCGGGGGCGTCCGCGGGGGATCGGCGCGCGGATCAGGCCAGCAGCCACCGGGTCAGCGTGGGGACCATGCAGCCGGTGCCGCCGGGGGCGTAGTGGCGGGTGGTCTTCGAGAAGAAGGCCGGGCCGGCGATGTCGAGGTGGGCCCAGGGGGTGCTGCCGACGAACTCGGACAGGAACAGGGCGGCGGTGATCGAGCCGCCCGGGGGCCCGCCCACGTTCTTCATCGTGGCAAAGTCGGCCTTGAGGCGCTCTTTGTAGGCGACCTCGAGCGGCATGCGCCAGACCAGCTCGCCGCCGTCCTTGGCCGCGGTGAGGATGCTGGCAGCGACGTCATCTTGGTGGCTGTACAGCGCCGAGTAGAGGTCGCCCAGCGCGACCACGCAGGCGCCGGTCAAGGTGGCGATGTCGACCATCGCGTCGAGGCCGAGGCCGCTCGCGTAGGACAAGCAGTCGCCGAGCACGAGGCGGCCCTCGGCGTCGGTGTTGTGCACCTCGACCGTCTTGCCGTTGTGCATGCGCAGCACGTCGCCGAGCTTGTAGGCGCGCCCGCCCAGCATGTTCTCGACGGCGCCGATGATGCCGTGGACCTCGACATCGGGCTTCAGCGCGGCGATCGCCTTCATCACGCCCACGACGGCGGCGCTGCCGGCCATGTCGCAGCGCATCGTCAACATGCCGTCGGCCGTCTTGAGGCTGAGGCCGCCGGAGTCGAAGGTGACGCCCTTGCCGATGATCCCGAGGCGCTTGCGGGGCGCGCCGGCCGGCACGTAGCGGATGTGGATGAAGCGGGCGGGGCGGTCGCTGCCCTGGCCGACGGCGGTGATGCCGCCCATGCCCGCGGCGCGGATCTGCTGCTCGTCCCACACCTCGACCTGCAGGCCCTCGGCCTCGAGGCCGCGGGCGACGTCGGCGAGGGTCTCGGGGTAGAGCTCTTCGGCGGGCGCGTTGACCAGGGCGCGCGCGAGCTCTTGGCCCTCGGCCACGGCCTTCGCGAGGCGCAGGTCACCCTCCGCCACGCCGAGCAGGGTGAGGTCCTCGGTCGGCGCCTTGCGGGCGGCCTCGGCGCGGTAGCGGTCGTCCCGGTAGTTCCCGGCGCTGTAGCCCTCGTAGGCGGCGGTCAGGCCGGCGCCCTCGAGCGGCCCGAGCGCGAGCGCCACGGTCTTGTCGCCGGCGGCGCGGGCGGCCTGGCCGGCGAGGCCGGCGGCGCGGCGCAGGGCCTCGGGGCTGCCGTCGCCGAGGCCGACGACCACGACCCGGCGGGCCGGGAGCTGCCCGAAGGTCGGCCACGCCTGCGACCGGCCGGTGTCGCCGGTGATCTCGTCGGCCTGCAGCGCGGCGCGGAGGGCCTCACCGAAGGCGCCGAGCTCGGCCGAGAGCGCGCCCTGGGGGCTGAGGCCGACGGCGAGCAGGTCGACCGCGGCGGAGGAGGGAGCGGCGTCGCTAAAGTGGAGCTGCATACAGTCGTCCAAAGGGCGAGGGGGAGGCGGACCCGTCGTCCGCAGGCGGGGGGCGGCGGCGCGCCGGTGGGCTCACTTGGCGACGAGCAGCACCAGCGCCAGCACGGTGATCGCGGCCGCGCCGATGATCAGCAACATCACGTAGGAGTCGCCGCTGATCGCCGCGTAGGCCTTGTAGATGAGGCGCGCCACGGGGCCGTTGTCCTCGGGCGCGTCGATGAGCGGGTTGGCGGTCGGCCGCATCGGCGCGCTCTGCGGATCGGGCAGCAGGTCCTCGCCGTCGGCCTCGGGCATCGGGCCCCAGCTCAAGCTGCTGTCGGCGGGGTCATCCCAGGCGCTCGACCGGTCGACACCAGCGTCCGAGCCGCGGTCGAGCTCGCGGCGGCCAGGGTCGGTCGGCCGGGGGCTCGGCGGGCTGCGGCCGGGCGGGAGCACGATCACCGGGGCGGGCGGCGGGCTGCGGCGCTCGTCGGCCCGGCCAGCGCCCGAGGGGCGGCCGCCGGCGCTGTGGGGATCGACCGGGCGGGCCTCGGCGGCGCGGGGCTCGGGGAAGCGGGGGTCATTGCCCCGCGGGCCCGCCGGGTCCGCGGCGATCCGGACCGCCGGCTGGGCCGGCGCGGCGCCCGGCGGCTGGATGCGGAGGGGCGCGGGCCGCTCGGGCTCGGGCGCGCGCGGGGGCTCGGGCGCACGGCTGCGCTCGCCCGGGCGCGCGACCGACGGCACGGTGCGGTCGGTGGACGAGGGCCGCTCTTCTTGCGCGGTCCGTTGCCAGCCGGGGCGCTCGGGGCCGGCCGGCGGCGGGCGGCTGGGCGACCAGGGGCCGGTGCCCGGCTCGGTGGGGTCGGGGCGCTGCGCTGCGGCGCTCGGCAGCACGGTGCCGCGGCCGGCGGTCTTGCTGCCCTGCATGGCGATCGGCGAGATGGGGCCAGTGGCGCGACCGGGGCTGGTCGCCGGACCGGTGCCGAAGACGCCGCCGGCTTGGGCGCCCGCAGCGCCGGGCAGGGCGCCCGGGCTCGAGCGGGGGCCCTGCGCCTGCCCGAACGGGGGACCGCTGGACGCGTGCTGGCCGGGAGCGGCGAGCGGGCCGGCCCGGTCGGGCTGGATCGGCGGGGTCGGGCCGAGGCGGCCGGAGCCCGTCGGCGGGCTCAGCGCAGGGGCGGGCGCGGCCGGCGGAGGGGCGACCCGACCGCCCACCATCGGGGTCGGCGGGTGCGCGGGGGCCTGCGGCGCACGGGCGGCCCCGGTGTCGAGGTCGAAGGGCCGCGAGGGGCGCGCGCTGCTCGGCGGATCGAAGCGCAGCTGCGTGGTCGCGAGCTCGTCGGGGCGGGGCGGCAGCGCGCCGGTGTGGGGCACCGGCGCGGGCGGCGCGGGGGGCGGCGGCGCGGGCGGCGGCGCGGTCGGCGGGATCGGGCTGGGCAGGTCGGCCGCGATGGCCGAGGGCCGCGGGTCGGCCGGCCGGATCAAGGGCTTGGGCGGCGTCGGCCCGCGGCGGCCCGGCTCGGTGGCCTGGCTGAGCTCGTCACGTTCGAGCGGCAATGGCGTCGGCGACGGCGTCTGCCGCGGCGGCACATAGCCGGGGGCGGCGCGCACGTGGAACTGGCCGTCGACGGTCTGCGGCTCTTCTTGGGCGTCGCGGATGCGGAAGGCGACGCGCGCACGGTAGGCGCCCGGGGCCAGCGAGGTGACGCGGAAGCCGAAGCGGAAGCGCCCGGTGGGGTGGCGGTCGACGGTGTAGCTGCAGTCGGCGTTGCGGAGCCGCTCGTCGCGGTCGGCGTCGAAGAGCGCGATGCCGCAGCTGATCTCGTCGTGGGACTCGACCCCGGGGGTGCAGGCGATGCTCACCGAGAAGTTGACGGTGTCTTCGGTGGTAAAGGCCTCGCTGCCCGGCTTGAGATCGAGGTTGAAGCGGCCGACCTGCGCGATGCCCGGGCGGATGAGGGCGTGAACGTCCTCGAGCCGCTTGCGCATGTCGTCGAGGCTCTTGAAACGGAAGGGCGGGGACGGGCTGGTCTCGCGGCTGAGCGCGCGGGACAGCACCGCCGAGAGGCGCTCGGCCATGCGCGTGTGAAAACGCGGGTTGCTCGGCTCTTTCTTGAGCCGGTTGATCAGCCGATCCCGCAGGGTGACCAAGCGCTGCTTGTCGATGCCGTCGACCGGCAGATCGGGGAAGCGCTCGGTGCCCGTGCCCAGCGCCAGCACCATCAGCATGCCCACGCTGTAGGTGTCGGCGGGCACGCTGAGCGGCAGCGGGCTGCGGGTGGGCTCACGCACCTCGGGCGCCGAGAAGGTGCTGTCACCGCCGATCACGGCGCGCAGCTCGGCCTGGTAGCGCCGGAAGT
Organism: Pseudomonadota bacterium; assembly: GCA_046051725.1. GTDB lineage: Bacteria > Myxococcota_A > UBA796 > UBA796 > UBA2385 > JAEUKK01. Next base: position 7,989 of record JBJONS010000386.1, read on the forward strand.
GCGGGGTGACCGCGTCGGCGAGCAGGACCTCGCCGGTGTCGGTGATGAGCACGTTGCCCGGCTTGAGGTTGCCGTGCACCTGCACGTGCGCCGAGAGCTCTTGCAGCCGCGCCAGCACGTTGAGGCCGATGTTCAGGATCTCTTCGGTGCTGAGGCTCTGGCCGGTGCGCCGCTCAAAACTCTGCCCCTTCTTGGGCATGAGCAGCGCGGGCCGGCCATCGGGCAGCACGAAGCGGTCGAGCACGGGCACCGTGCCGGGCAGCTTGCCCTCGGCCTGCCAGCGGGCCTGCTCGATGAGGATGTCGCGGCACGCGGTGGCGAGGGCCTCGTCGCCGCCGAGATCGGCGGCCGAGTACGGCACCTTGATGACCGCCTCGTCGGACGGGTGCTCACCGCGCACGGTGTAGCTGCGGCCCCAGGTCCCACGGCCGAGGAGCTGCCCGATCTGCCAGGTCTTGCCGTGGCCGTCCCGGACGGCGTCGCCGGTCTTCATGGGGCGCTCTCGGCTCGGAAGGGGGGCGGAGGGGAGGGGGAGCCGCCGCGCCAGCCGCGCGGGGCGGACTCGCGCGCCGATGGAGCCTCGGCCGCGGACTGGCGGGCGCGTATCCCGTCGCCGCGCGCCCCGGAGCCCACCCGGAGGGGGCACGCGCAACAATTCGCGCGGGACGCCCACAAGCAGCGGGTCTCCGCCGGATGCGGGCGCGCCGCGCGGGGCTGGAGTACCGTGGGCCCGCCCCCGGGCGCAGCGGCGCGCGGGGCGGGGAGGGCGGATGGCGGGAGCCGAGGGCGCGGGCTTCGACCCAGGGCTGGGCCCAGAGGGCAACGGCCCCTACCGGCTGCTGCGCGCCGGGCGCGAGCGGCTCATCCGGCGCTACCTCGCGGCGCTCGAGGATCCGCGCGGGGCCCAAGAGCAGCGCCTCGCCGCGGTGCTGTCGGCCACCCGCGCCTCCCGCTTCGGCGAGGCCCACGGCCTCGCCCGGGTCCGCACCCTCGACGACCTCCGCCGGGCGGTGCCGGTCCGCACCCACGAAGAGCTCCGCCCCTGGCTCGACCGGGTCTCCTCTGGCGAAGATGGCGTGCTGACCACTGATCCGGTGCGGCAGCTCCTCGAGACCAGCGGCACGACCGGCCGCCCCAAGCACCTTCCGGTCACCGACGCCTGGGCGGCGTCGATCGCCGAGGCCCAGTCGCTGTGGGTGCTCGCGATGGTGCGCGACCACGAGGCGGCGGCCCGCGGGCGCGCGCTCACCGTGGTCTCGCCGGCCGCCCACAGCCGCAGCCCCGGCGGGCTGCCGATCGGCAGCAACACCGGCCGCATGCACCTCGCCCAGCCCTGGTACGTGCGCGCCCGCTACCCGGTGCCCTACCGCGTCTTTTGCATGACCCCGGCCCCGCTGCGGCAGTACGCCCTGCTGCGTTTTGCGCTCGAGGCCAAGGTCACCTCGCTGACCACTGCGAACCCGAGCACGGTGCTGCTGCTCGCCCGCCGGCTGCACGAGTGGCGCGAAGAGCTGAGCGCCGACCTCGCCGACGGCACGCTGCGGCGGGGCCCGGCCGCCGCGCTCAGCTGGCGGGAGCGCGCGCCCCTCGAGCTGCGCCTGCGCAAGCGCCCGGTGCCGACCGACTGGCGCCCGGCGGCGCTGTGGCCGCTCGCGGTGGTCAATTGCTGGAAGGGCGGCCCCGCCGCCTACTTCTGCGAGCGGCTGCCCGAGGCGCTCGGCGCAGACATCCCGGTGCGCGAGGTCGGGATCACCGCCAGCGAGGGCTACTTCGCGGTGCCGCTCGGGCAGGACTGGGGCGGCGGCGCCCTGTGGACCATCGGCCACGTGCTCGAGTTCATCGGCGAGGACGGCCAGCCCCGCTGGGCCTGGGAGCTCGAGGTGGGCGAGCGCGTGCGGCTCGTGATCTCGACCGAGGCGGGCCTGCTGCGCTACGACCTGCAGGACACGCTCGAGGTCATTGGCCGGGCCAAGAACACCCCTGTGGTGCGCTTTGTCGGCAAGTCGGGGCGCTACCTCAACGCGACCGGCGAGAAGGTCACCGAGGCCCAGGTCAGCGAGGCCATGCGCCGCCTCGCGCGCTCCCTCGGGGTCCGACCCGATGGCTTCACCGCGCGGCTCTGCTGGGGAGAGGTGCCGGCGATCGAGCTGGCGGTCGAGGGGGAGGGGCTCCCCATGCCCAGCGCGCTGGCCTCGGCCTTCGATCAGGCGCTGCGCGAGGTCAACGTGGAGTACGACGACAAGCGCGGATCGGACCGCCTGGGGCTCCCGCGCGTGCAGGCCCTGGCCGCCGGCAGCTACGCGGCCTGGCGGGCCCGTCGGGTCGAAGAGGGCGCCCCGGAAGGGCAGGTGAAGGACCCGCTCATCGCGATGGACGAGGCTGAGTGGGCGCGGGTGGTGCAGGCCCTGCCGGGGGCCCGCCGATGAGCGCCGCGCTGTGGATTGGCCCCGCGCTCATCTCGCTGTTTTGGACGGCGTCGCTGCTGCGCGCGACCCGCGAGCGCCGCGAGACCCCCTACCGCGTGGGCCTGGCCGACCCCCCGGGTCAGGGCCGGGTCGCCCTGCTCATCCCC